>JADZDJ010000249.1 GCA_020851115.1 Pirellulales bacterium | reverse complement strand
GCGGCTGAAACCGATACTGCGAATGGAGGTGCCGCCGCAGCTTGGGACAGTCGTCGATCGGCTCCCGCACAAGATCGTACGGATCCGCTCGGCCTTGCTGGTCCATCAGGGATTGCAGGGCCAGCGCATCGGTGATTGCCTTCACGCAGTAACGGGGCTTCAACCGCTTTCTAATCTCCGGTTCTGAAATCGCGGGTTCGGCGGCCTTGCAGCGAAGAATATCCGATCGGCACCGCTCTCGAACGAGCGGCTCGTCGAACAGGTCGATCGTCCGCTCGAAGGTGAGAATCTCCGCCATGCCGGGCACCAGCGCATGGTCGGGAAAGTCCCCCGCCAGATTAAACTTTAGCTTGGCCCTGGACAGCGGATGGCCGCCGTCGCACATGCGGATCAGATAGACCCAGCACTCGGGGACCAATTGGCGAACATAATCGCCGAACTCGAACGACTCGATGGCAAATTTCTCGAACTGTTGCTGCAGATGTTTGCGGAGCGCTGGGATCGAATCGTGCAACACCAGTCGCTCGGTTTGGCGTTGTTCCAACCGCGAGCGCATGCGGGCTAGCTCCTGCGCTTCCCGCTCAATCTCTTCCAGCGTTTCGCGGATGAGATGGCTCACGCCAATCTCGCGCATCGCCTGTTTGACGTTCGCTCGCTCTCCTTCGAGTTTTTGCTCGTGGCGCTGGAGCTCGTCCCATTGGGCGTCCAGATCGCAGGTGCCGCGGGCTTGCGCCTGTTTCACCATCTCCGCGAACTGGTCGTCGAAGCCGGTCAGTTTGTCGAGCTGCGCGGTAATCTCGGCGACAATCCGCCGGGCGGCCAGCGGCCCGTTGAAGCTCATCGAGTGCCAGCACTTCCGCTCGCGCGAACCGCAGCACATGAGATTGTCGGTGCGGCCGTTGCCGCCCCAAACATAATGCCGGCCGCAGTACCAGCAGCGAGCATGCTGACCGAGCGCACGAGTCTTTTTCCGCGACACGCCCGTTCGCGGGTCTCGCCCATTCTGTGTGCCGCGTCGGAAGCGAGCATGATGGGCCGCTAACGCTGCATTCAAGTCGTCGAACTCGGCGGGGGACAAATGCGCCAGATGAGGCGCAGCGTAGAATTTCGGTCCCTTGGGGTTGGTTACCGATGTGCGATGACCATTGCTGTGAGTCTTGACCGAGTGCTTTTTTCCACGGTATGGGAAGCCTTTGAGAATCTCATTGTGATAAAACTCGCGAACGGCGGCGCCATCCCAGGTTCCTTTGGCGTACTTGCTCCGAGGAAACCCCGCCTCGATAAAAAACCGAGCGCAGTCGGAACAATTTAAGGTGCGTCGCAACCGCCGAGCGCCTTCGCGGATCGTGTCGGTCCACCGGTCGTCCTTCTGCCAGTCGTCGTAGGTTTCGGCATCTGGAGGAACGATATAACCCGGAATCGGCCGTTTGGCAACTTTTCCATACTTGCAAAACCGGTTCATGCATTTTTGTTTGATTCGGCTGGACGTACGCTGGACATGGGCGACAGCCTCAGCGCAGGCGGTCAGCGAGTCTTCCTCCCAAGTGTCGCTGGCGGTATCGATTCCGTCGGCGATCGAAATCGTACGGATACCGTGGTCGACGCCGATCTCCATCAGCCGTACGGCGTCGCCCCCGCGGATCAGTCGGCTGAGGTCATCGAACACAATCACATCGTACTTTTTTGACCGGTAAGCGTGTTCGAAAACTTCCAGTTCGGGCCGATCCAGCCACTCGCCTTTGGCTTTGGTTGCCGCGATCAATTCGAGGTGTAGCGGTCCCTCATAGCGATCCGCAATTGCCTCTCTGGCATTGTCCTGCTGATCTTCTAGGCTGGCTTCCTTCTGCTCTTCGCAGCCGCTGATGCGGGCTCCGACTCCAACCAACAGGGTGTGCCCATTTCTGGGCTGTAGTTCTGAATCCGACCGACGCATGACGATGTCCTCCAAGGAGGATTCGCCAAGCCAAATGCTGATTGACACAGTGTGGCAATCAGCGTGACATTTCCTGAGAGTCCGTGAGACTTCGTGAACGCGATTGACTGTTCGCAAATCCAAGGCGTGCAAACGACTTAGCAACGAAACAGCGTGCGGCTTCGACACTTACGAAAAAAAGGGAGCGGAATCCTGTCCTCTCCGCTTGTGAGCAGCTCGCGTGTCGTAAGTCGTTGACACGCGGGCTGTTACGCTTTTCGGGTTCTCCGAATTGTAGCCGTTTGTAGCGCTTTTTGTAGCGTTTTGTAGCGGGACGATTCTCTGAGGACCTCGAAGATGACAAAGGAGTCTCGCGCACACTCGCGCAAAAAATCGACCTCGTTTCGCATCGGTAAAGTTCGTGCCCTACTACGCGGTCGTATCTGGTATCTCTGCTACCGAGAACACGGGCAGCGTCGTCAGCCGCGCGTCGGGCCCGATCGCGACACGGCGCGACAGGCCGCCAGTCAAATTGCCGCGCAGCTTGAAGTCGGCGCGCCGTCCCTCTTGGGGTTCGAACCGCTCTCGATCCCTGAACTGCGCGACCGCTGGCTGACGCAGCATGAATTCGTGCGGCGATCTTCGTTGCCGACAATCCGTCGCTACCGTGCAGCGACGGAGCACCTGCTGAATTTTGTCAGCGGTCAAGGACACCTGCGCTATGCTTCGGACTTTCGGCCAGCCGACGCCGAGCAATTTGTTCGGTATCTGCGACTGCTGAATGTGGCCCCCAATGGCCACCGTTGCGCTCGCAAACGACCGCTGCTCGACAACGGCATCGTCTACATCCTGGAGACCTGTTGCACGTTGTTCAATTATGCTGCGCGGCATCGTCACCTGTCTCCCTACGCCGAGAACCCGTTTCGCACCCTGGAAATTAGTCGGATCCCCATCGAGAACGCCCGGCCGATTGACATCTTCGACGAAGACACGGAGCGGGCATTTTTGGATGCCTGCGATCACTGGCAGTTTCCGCTGTTCCTGACGATGTTCTGTCTGGGCCTGCGGCCGGGAGAGTTGGTCCACTTGCTCTTGCCCGAAGATCTCGACTTAACCGGCGGTTGGCTGCACGTCCGCAACAAGCCCAAACTCGGATGGCAGGTGAAAACCCGGTCGGAACGGGATCTTCCATTAATTCCGGAACTGGTCGCGGTCCTGCGGCAAATACTCGCGGGCCGAAATAGCGGGCCGGTCTTCCGCCAGCGGCGGTGCAGTGCTGGCTACGAACCCCCGCTGGCATGGTCGGCTCGCGCGCAATTGGAGCAGGAAGTCGTTCAACGAGCGAGGTCGATGGAGTGTGAAGGCTCGTCGGATCAAGAACGAAAGGCGATGGCAGCCGAGACGGTTTGGCGCGACCTGGGCGCCCTGCAAGTCGATTGGGTGCGGATCGAGTTTATGAAACTCACGGCCGCGATCCTGCGCCCCGAATTAACCGCCCCCAAACTGCTGCGTCATTCGTTCGCGACACTCTTGCAAGATGCCAATGTCGATCCCTTGATTCGCAAGGAGTTGATGGGGCATTCAACGGCGGAGTTTTCCAGTTCGGCACAAGGGCTCGGGATGACCACGGTCTACACCCACACTCGACCGGAAACGAAGCGACGGCAGTTGACGGCGGCGCTGGCGGTGCGGCCGGCCGTCGAGCTTGCGCGACGATGGCTATCGATCGAACATCATGCTGCGGACGAGGAAATGGCGATCGACCGTGACGTGTCGACCAGCGTGGCTGTCGCGGCAGTAGACCCGCTTGTGATCGGCGGAACCCTGTGAGGTACAACCGAGTTTGGATCTGCCGCAATGAGGGCGGCATGGCGTTTGATGATCGCGGCTTCGATCGGCGCGAGTTCCGTGGATAGCGCACGGTGGTAATGTTGGCGGAGCTTGTCGAGCGTCAAGTGCGTGTAAGAAGGTGTTTGTTAAACGCTAGCATCATGGAACCTGGGCCGTCTGGATACAATTGGGTTGGGGCAACATCTCGTTTTCAGGAGGCCGAGCCATGAGAGCACCAGCGCGAGCCAGGTACGATAGT
>JADZDJ010000248.1 GCA_020851115.1 Pirellulales bacterium | reverse complement strand
GCATCGAGTATACCCCCCCTCGGCCAATTAACAACCCTTTTGGCGAGGGCGGCTTTCCAGGGGGCAATAATCGCTGAAATCGGACCCTGGCTGGCCGTGAGTTCTGAGCACAACAAGCACGATGACCGATGAACGGAAAAAGTGGTGTTCTGCGGCACCATTTTTGCAGCTCTGAATTGTAGATTCCTGGAATTCTTCGAATAGGAGGCCGGTCATGGCTGCGATGCAATCCGATTTGGTGACGCGCGAGAAACTCATCGAATGCTTGAACGACGATCTTGCCCGCGAATATCAGGCGATCATTGCCTATGTCGTCTACTCCCAGGTGCTCAAGGGAGCCTCGTACATGAACATCGCCGGCGAACTCAAAGTTCACGCCGCCGAAGAATTGCAACATGCGCTGACGATCTCCAGCCAAATCGATTATCTCGGCGGCATGCCGGCGGTGGCTCCCAAACACGTCAAGACATCCGCAAAGGCTGAAGACATGTTGCGATTCGATCTCGACAACGAAAACGAAACGATTCGCAACTACCGCCAACGCGTTCGCCAGTGTGAAGCGATCGGCGAATTTGCACTTGCCGAGCAGATTCGAGAAATCCTGGTGCAAGAGCAAGATCACCAAATCTCGCTGGCCACCGCGCTAGGCATCGAGGTTCCAAAACTTTAGCAACGGTGGAATGAGCGGCTTTCGCGCTACACCTGTTCCATCGCCCCAGGGACGCTCTGGCATCGGAGGCTCAAGCGGCGGTTTAAGAAAGTTCGCGATCCGCAGACTTGCCCGGTGTAAGTTCATCTCGATCGATCACGTCACCAAACCCTTCGTGACCAGCATGAAAACGTCCTCCAGCGTTGGGTCTTTGTCGGCAAAGCTGCGCAGTCGAACTTTTTGACAGGCTAGCCGATCGAGCAGGTTGGCCACTTGTCCGTCGTTGGCTTCCAGTTCGACGATCACCCGATGGTCTTCCACTTGCACATTGCGAGTTTCGGGCAAACTGCGGATGACCGACAGGCCGACCTCCATGCCGTCGACGAACTTGATTTCGATCAGCCGGTTGCGACGAATGCGACGGTAGACTTCTTCGATCGGCCCGCTCATCAGCAATTGGCCGCGCTCGAGGATGCCGACCGACGTGCAGCAGTCGGCCAATTCGCTAAGGATGTGGCTCGAAATCAGGATCGTTTTGCCCATGCGGCGGAGCTCTTTGAGCAGGGCTTTGAATTCGAGCCGGGCGCGCGGATCGAGGCCGCTGGAGGGTTCGTCGAGGATCAGCACCGGCGGATCGTGGACGAGAGTTTTCGCCAGGCACAATCGCTGTTTCATGCCCCGCGAGAGGCCATTGACGAAATCGTCTCGCTTGTGGGTCAAATCGAGTAGTTCCAGCACGTCGCTGATAACTTGCTTGCGGCGACGGCGGGGAATTTGATAGGCGACGGCGAAGAAATCCAAGAATTCCCAGACTTTCATGCCGTCGTAGACGCCGAAATTGTCGGGCATGTAGCCGACGACCTTGCGGACGCCAAGCGGATCGCGCGTGACGCTGTGCCCGGCGACGACGCCGTCGCCATGCGTGGCCTTGAGCAGCGTCGTGAGAAAGCGAATCGTCGTACTCTTTCCAGCACCGTTGGGTCCGATGAAGCCAAACAACTCCCCCGCTCCAATTTTCAGATTGAGGTTGTCGACGGCGTTAAAATCGCCGTAGCGTTTGCCGAAATTGATGAGTTCGATCATGTGGGTTCAAGCTTCTGGCGCTTCGAGTTCGTCGATGGGTTCATCCTGCGGCAATTCTCGTTCTTGGCGTCCCGTGATAATATCTCCGCGGCAATTCGCATCCGGCTGTGGAACCGCGAGCGGGGGTACTTCCAGATGCACGATCACCAGAGTGGCGCCGCGGCCGGCCTGCGCCGCGGCCGGATCGACCATGATTCCCGGCAGCGGTGCATCGATTAGCGCGATGAGCCGCGTTTCGCCCGGCCGCAGGGCGGTCGACGGTGCTTTCTGCGCTTTGTCAGCCGTCTTATCGGCCTCGATTCCTTCGATCAACTCCGGTGGCTTGAGCAAATTGGCGAGGCGGTCGATCGTGAACTTCGGCCCTTCACTATTTTCGTCCGTCAGTGCAAACGACCACTTAGGGACGATGGACTTCAGCGCCTCGGATCGAACGAATGTCACCTTTGTGCCTCGGCCTGCGGCTAGTTCGCCGATCCAGCCGACTTGCAATTCGCCGCTGGGCTGGCGGCGGACGATGCCGGCGCGCTTCAGATCAAAGAATGTCCGATTGTACAAATCGACGGAATCCTCGTTGGCGGAATACTCGATCGCTCCGCCCAGATCGAGCATCTGTTCGGTGTGCAACATGGCGGTGGAGTTCGAGGAGACCACGAAGTCGGCCAATTCAACCGTCGGATCGGATTGATAGGTAACCGTTGAAGCCGACTGGCCATGTGCATCCGTGAAGTCGGGGCGGGAACAAAATGGCAGCGAAACGGTGTTAAGGTCATCGCTTGCCAGGTTGTAACTCGTCGAGAGCGACGTATAGAGTGCAGTATAGCGCGTCAGGTGTCCGCGCTGGTAACCGTTGTACGCCTCAAGCACGGCGACTTCGGTTTGCGCCCGCGCAAAGCCGATGTCGAGCTGCGCCAATTTCACGACCGAAACCATGGCGCCGATGGCGATGATCGGCGCGGCGATCCACGCCCATTCGATTCGTCCCAGTGCCCAAAACACAAGCCAATTCAGCGGTACAAGCACGATCAGGTACAAAACCAATACCCAAATGACGAAGCTCGACTTGGGAATGACGATGCCGGCAGCTTCGACGAGCGAGTCGCGGGCGCTTGTGGCAACGTCGCTGAAATCGGTCCAGCCGGCGACGCCAGGGCCAAGCGGCCGATCATCAGCAAACGCCATCGGATCGGAGTAGGGTTGAATTCCTGGCGAAAACGCATTGCGGCCATTGGAAAGTGTTACGTCCTCTTCGGAATTCTGAGGCAACTTGAACGCCGGGTCGAATCCTTCGTCTTTCTTCCAATCGCGGGATAGATATCGAACCTGAGTGACCACGGTCGGATTCAATGCCTGTCCGCTGGAAAGCGTTTCCTGCGTCGCTTCTTGCCGCGCATCGGGCGGCAAGATGCGCCGAGAATTCCATGAGGACTCCAGGAAATCGACCTGCAACGCGCCCAGCCCAGCTCCCGTTGGACTCGAAAACTTTCGTGGCGGACGACGCAACAAGCAGGCATTCCAAAATCCGTCGCAGCCGGGCCAATTCCAAAGCTCACGCTGTGCGAGCCGAAACGCCGTGACCACGATGCGCCCGCGGCCAACTCGACGCTCGGCAACGAGGCCTGCTGTGTCGGGGATGATATTGGCGTTGTCCTGCAATTTCAGCGTCAAGCCACTCCACGGCTTGACTGGCGCTAAGAGTGGCGCAGGTTGGCCGCGCTCGGGTAGCGTCCAGTGCTTGCTGAGCGGCAAAAGCGTTTCTGCCGAGATGGTTGTCGACTCACTGGCGAGCGCTGGTAGATAGGGGCCTAAGAATGACTTGCCGCGAAGCTGGTCGAGCGATTTCGGCCCGCTAATGATGATCTGCCCTCCCCAGTGCAACCAATCGACGAGCGCCTGCTGTTGTTCGTGGGACAGCAACTGAGGATCTACGTCGTCCCACACCACGTAGGCGATCGTCGTCCAGGCCAGCGAACTAGAGGGTAATGGCAACGGCTTGACAAGTTGTGGCGCGACGACCTGATAGTAATGCAAGGGGGAATCCGAATATGGAGCGCGGACGCAGTCCATTGACTCCATCCGTCGGTAGCGATCCCCCTCGGCCGCCAGCACGACCAAATTGTATTGATGCGCCCGTAACAGAGAGAGCGGTTCCGGGCCAGGTGAAGTGACGGGACTGCCGCCATGGGTGCGTAACTCGGTTGCCAGCCAGGCCTTTGGAGCATCGCCGGGAACGAAGAACATCGTTTCGACGAACTTTACTTGTCCTTTGGCCAATCCAGCGGGTCGGACAAATGCGACCTTGTGCGGAGTGCGCTCAAGGTCCAACACCTTGCCGCTTCCCGATTCACGCACTTCGGCGTACAACTCGCCGTTGAAGTTGAAGTTGTTCGCCTTTAACTCCTCGACGGCAGCGGTCCAATGGCCTGGTTTCACGGGGCGGATCGCCTGGATGTCGGTCTTCTGTGGCACAACCGTTAGTTTGGGTAACTCAAAATCGGGCTTTGGCTGTTCTTTTTCTTTCTTCAATTTTTCTTTCGCGGCGGCCTTGGCTTGGTCGTCGATCTGGCCATTACATCCGCCGCAGCCGGCGATCGTCACCAGTGCCAACGCGAGCATTGCCAGCCAGCGCTGCTCGGCTGAAACGCACCCTACTCGACCTGAAGCATTTTCAGAGGAGTTCAATGCACGTGGTAAAAAGCTTCGAGCAAGCATTGCCTGCACCAGTTCGGCCTGGACAATTTGCATGGTTGCCGCAAGGGGAGCGGCAATTGCCATCGATGACTCTCTCCGCTACCGGCTTCGATGGGCACGCGGAACCACTAGACTGAGTGTATCTTGCTGAGAATGCGAATGGAAAGAGGTCCAGATCGAGCCGGACAACCAAGAACAGCCGATGTTACCGTGCTTGTTACATCTGCTTGGCAGTCATCGTAGAGAGCCGCTTGAGAATCTCGCGATGGACGGCGGCGACGGTTTCGTCCTCGGGGTGATTGACGACATTCCAGTGGTTGAAGCCCAATAGCACCGTGTCGGAGACACCCTCGAGCCGGCCGCGAGCGACGGTTACCACGCCGTCCCCATCTTCAACGGCGTCGTGCAAGTCGTCGAGCGTTTTGTCGAGGGCCGGCCGAATGATGTTCACGAACTCATTGGCCTCGGCCGATTGACGAACCGCTTTCTTGGCGAGTATCAGCCCGGCCGGTGAAAAGGGGCCCGCCGTGCCTAAGAGAATGGAATATCGAATGCGTTCATTGAGCTTGCGGGAATTCAGACGTTTGAGAAACGGCGACTCGGGCACTAGGTCGTGCCGCGCTTCGCCTAGCCCATCTTCGACGCAGGCGTAGACACAATTCAGAAGCCCGCCATGCCCATCGACGCCATGTTCCCAAAGATCACCACTGCAAACAATTCTGGCACAGGATGACCCATGCGTCGGCGGCGCGACCATGATGAGTTGCCGCACATTGCCGGGATCGAGCTTGACGTTTTCAAGTGCTTCACGCGCCACGAGGCCACCCATGGAGTACGTCACGAGCGAAAATTTCGTATCCGGCTCACGCTTCGCAAAATCTTTCAGCTCCCGCGAAAGCAGCGCGGCTGAATCGACAATTGACTGATCGTTCGGATACTGCATTGTTCCGCAACGATAACCAGCGTCGTGAATAGGCTTGAGCAGCGTCGCACACCGTTCCGGAGTCGAGTTGAAGCCGTGAACGAGGATCACGTAGGGCTTATCGACGGCTGCATCTGCAATTGCGGCGTTGGCCGACTCATCGCAACACAATCCGTATTTGGTACACGACGTTGCTCCTGCCCGTTTAAGCAGCGACATCGTGGCGAAGCGAATCGTCGAGCGAATCGACGGAGATAGATCGTCCGCTGAATCGTGCGTAGCCACACCGACCGTCGCGGGCGGCGGTTCTTCTCCGCAAGCGACTGGCGGCCCGATGAACAACGCGGACACAGCAAAAAAGCTTGCCACCAACAATCTGAAATACAACATAGTTCGGCCTTGGCCAAGGATTAGACCGAATGACACTCTGGGTAAGACACGACACGAGTGCGTTGCCGATGTAAAGCTCCTCGTCACATTTTTCAGTAGATTGAAACTTCTGTCAAACGCAATGCAAGCTTACCCAGAGTCTTTCACATTTTTTTAAAGCCAAGTCTGGTGAGGAGGCGAGGGACGTTGAGGACATTTTCTCGCAGGTCGGCAGCGATATTCCTTACGCCTTCGGCCCGAATCGCGGAGTTTACCCTGTTTCACAAGCCTTTCGGCACGGGGCCGAGAAGTATCTCGAAACGCCGACGGACATCGACCTGGCCGGCAAACGCGAGCGGAAAGCCGATGCCGTGGCCTAAATTATTTCAAAACCTGCGGTCCACGAGGGAAACGGAACTGGTTGGAGGTTTTCCGATTCACGTCGTCTGCAAGTGGACCGAGAATTCACAAGCCGTCGCCCGAAAGTATTGCCTCCAAACGACCGGTACCCACTTTGAGAGAGCCACCGGCGGGCGGACGAACGAAGCAAAAGAGACGCTGCAAAATTCGGTGCAGTGTGAAGCCGATTTAACCCGCAGCGACTCGCGCGAAACAAGGCTACCCCTCGTTTTTTCCGAAGAATGCGAAGAATTGCGTAAGTAGATGAGGTACAGATGCCCCCTCAAGGACTCGAACCTTGAACCTAGTGATTAAGAGTCACTTGCTCTGCCAATTGAGCTAAGAGGGCGAAAGTCGTTACTGTAGAACAACTTAGAAGAACATACAAGGGCCGATTTTGCCGAGAAATGCAGAGATTCATGCAGAGTTTGCAACAACGTGTTGTCGGCGGGCAGTCAATTCCAACCACACGGGGCGACATGAATGGCGGGCATTTTTTTAGTGCGCAAATCGCAAGGTTGGCTTTCATCCACATCTTTCTCGTGGATGAAGGACAATCATGGCGAAACAGCTCAACGTGGAAAAAATTCAAGCAATCCATCGGTCGCGTTGCCGCAGCGCGTTAAACACGCTTTCCAGGCACTCTCGACCCATCGCATGTCCGGCGGCATATGTCGGACAATCGAGAAAATTGCGCGTGGCGCTGATTCAGCGCTCTAGTTCTCCTAAATCCATGCCCCCTTTTAATGGGCGGCCGGAGGAGGCAAGAAGTCCAGTGGCGTCGCTAAATCAGGTCGCGGAATCTCACGCCATGATTGGCCCCATATCAAATCCGCTATTTTGTTGACCGTGCCGCACTTGGCGGGTAGATTGCTGGTGGGGAATCGCGAAGCGGCAATTTCCGTGCGCTACCCAATCTTCTATCGCCGTACGTATGGCCCTGTCGTATTTCAAACGCTTCCGGATGGAGATCGACCTGCGAGGACGCGATTTCAGTGCCATCCGCCTGCCGCGAGACTTTTATTTTGTGCCGTGGAAACCAGAGTTGCTGGATGTCCACGCGCAGACAAAATATCTTAGTTTTTGTGACGAGATCGATTCCAACGTTTTTCCGTGCCTGAGCGACATGCCAAGCTGTCGGCGGTTGATGGCGGAGATCGTTGGCAAAGCTGGATTTCTCGCAGATGCGACATGGCTCGTGGCAAAAACAGGTGAAAACGGCCAGGGAATCTGCTGCGGCACGGTTCAAGGCGTGATCGACAAGACCGGCAGCGGCTCGATTCAAAACCTCGGAGTACTGCCAAAATTCCGCGGATTCGGTCTAGGAACGGCCCTGATGCAACGCGCTCTGATTGGGTTTCAGCGGCGGAATTTGCGTCGTGCCGTGTTGGAAGTTACCGCTCAAAACTCTGGCGCAGTGAGGCTATACAAACGCTTGGGGTTCTACCGGGCCAAGACTGTTTACAAGACGGTTGAAGCTGCGTACGTATAAGCTGTTGGTGTGCATGCATTATCGCACTATTCGACGCCCGGAACATTTCAATTGAGTGCTAAGCTGTCTCATTTCTCTTCATTTCTGTAGCCAACCCCATCCAATCTTCGCGCAATGGATTTGGGTGGTTTGGGAAAGCCTGCGAGCATTTGACGATTGGCAACCAACGAGGTGTTCTCCTCGTGGCTGCTAGTTTTTAATGATCGAAAGGAATCTTCAGATTATTCCACCATATCTGCCGACATAGGAAAATGGCGAGACGTAGGCTGACTGCTTGGTCAGCCGTTTGGGTCTTGCGACCGTTTGGCGAAATAGTGCCTTTGCTGGTTCGCCTCCGTTCGCCGCACGCGTGACGCATGCGAGTGGCAATAAGCAATTTTTCGGCCATCGGTCCACATCAAAACAAGCCTTGCAGTTCCAGGTCTGGGGGGATTTGGATGATCCAGCGACTCTTAAAAACAGGTGCCGCGCTGGCGGTCTTGGGGTTGCTGACACTTCCCTGGAAACCGCTTTCGGCCGCGCAACGCCCAGAATCAGCCGATCCACTTGCAACGACTGGCACTGACGATGGCCAAATGCAATCCGATTCGGCGCCAATTTCCCAAGCGTCACCCGATCCGTTCGCACGTGCCGCAATGCCCACAGGTCCGATCCATCTTGAACCGCCAGGCACAAGTTCTGCCGCCGGTCCGGCCTTTAGCGAGGTCTACGCGCATTCTTATGGCGCAGGACTGCTTCCTAGCAATTGCTGTCCCGGCTACTGTCAATTCTATGTCCGCGGCGAGTATTTGGCCTGGTGGATTACAGGGGACCACCTGCCGCCGCTGGTGACTACAAGCCCGTCCGCGACACCACGAGGTGACGCAGGCGTGTTAGGCGAGCCATCGACCTCCGTGCTTTTCGGCAACGAAATCGTCAACAACGACGCCAGTTCTGGGGCCAGGTTTGTATTTGGGATGTGCCTAAGCCCCATTGCTCGCCTAGAGGGTGAATGGTTTGGTTTTGGCAGCCAAACCGCGTCGTTCGACCAGACTTCCAGCGGCAACCCAATCCTGGCGCGTCCGTTTTTCAATCTGAACACCGGCGAGCAGGATGCCAACTTGATTGCATATCCGAATGAATTCGAAGGCACTATTCACGCAAGCGCCACCAGCCAGTTCATGGGAGCTGGGATTCATGCGAGCTATTTACTGTCGTGCTACGATACTTGCGACCGTTCGGCGCGCATCGATTTTCTGTACGGCTTCCGATATTTGGGATTTTACGAACGCTTGAACGTCAGCAGTTCGACGACCTCCAGCGATCCACTGGGGCCGGTTCCTGTCGGCACAATGATTGATGTGTCCGACTTTTTTGGAGCTTCGAGCAACTTTTTTGGCGGCAACTTCGGTGGAATGATCGAACGGCGAATTGGACGTTGGGATTTGTCGGTGATCGGCTGGCTGGCGATCGGCGGCACGACCCAACAGATTGCCGTCAATGGCAGCACACAAATTACGCAGCCGGACGAATCGCCGCGCCATTTTCAAGGAGGACTGTTGGCTTTGCCCACGAATATCGGCAAATACAATCACAGCGCATTCACCGCGATTCCTCAGCTCCAGTTGAAGGTCGCGTATTTCCTAACACCAAGCTTGCGGTGGACGTTTGGTTATGACTTGATCTACTGGAGCCACATCGTCAGGGCCGCGGACCAAGTCGATCTGAACGTGAATCCGACGCAATCGGGCGGCCAGCCGCTGATCGGACAACCTGGCCCGCTGTTTACGCTGCACAAGTCCAATCTGTTTGTCAACGGAATCAGCACCGGGTTTGAATGGCGGTACTAGCTTGCGGGAATCTACTGCAAGCTCACCACCCTGCTCCCTTTGTCAAAGTCTTGATTCTACCCACGTACATATCGGCCAGAACATAGAGGGTCGACCCATCGTCTCCCCAGGCGCAATTGCCAGTGGGCTGGCCGGTGTCGATGCTGCCCAACAGCGTGCCGTCGGGAGCAAAGATATGTACGCCTCCCGGTCCGGCGGCGAAAAGATTGCCGTCTTTGTCAACCTTGAGTCCGTCCGGCAAGCCTTTTCGCCCTTCTCTGACCCACGGCGTCGCATTGAAAAATACTTTGCCCGCACCTAGCGTGCCATCCGCCTTCACTTCGTAAGCTACCCAGATGGCGTTGTCGGGATCGCTTTGCGCCACGTACAGTTTTTGTTCATCGTTCGAGAACGCGATGCCATTAGGCCGGGTGAGTTCTGTTGTCAACAGCGTCACCTTTCCGTCTTTCGAAACCCGATAGACGCCGCAAAAGTCCAATTCGCGTCGTGGGTCGTTCCAACCTTTTGGCAAGCCGTAGGGTGGATCGGTGAAGTACAGGTCGCCGTTGGATTTGAAGCAAGCATCGTTTGGGCTGTTCAATCGTTTACCTTCATAGCGGTCGACGATCGTCATTTTGCCGCCATCTTTGGTGAGCACCGCCAGGCGGCGGTCGCCGTGCTCGCACAGCACGAGCCGGCCTTCTGGATCCATCGAAAGTCCATTGCTTCCTGGTTCTGGTAGATAATCGACTACGCCGGTGTACCCAGCCGGTTTCATGAACAGCGAAACCCCTTCGCCTTCTTTCCACTTCATCACACGATTTCGTGGAATATCAGAGAACAGCAGGAATCCACCCTGCTTCATCCACACCGGCCCTTCCGACCAGTCGAATCCCTCGGCCAATTTTTCGAGCTTGGCATCGAGGGGAATCAGCATATCGAACCGCGGATCGTGGCGCTCAATTTTTCCGAAGCTGGAGTAAGGCGGGGAGTGGCTTGTTACGACCGGCTCTTCGGCGGTCGCGGAAGTGTGAATCGCCAATAGTAAGGATACAATCGCTGCTGCAAAGCCAAGTGGCAAGTACATCTTGGGAGCCTCGACCCCATCGGCCCGGCAAACGTTGTGCAGTTTGAATAAGGAGTCGGCCCTGCGAGGCCGGGAGACTTGCGCTTGGCAATGGTGAAGGATGGAGTCGGTGTGTTTCGTTCTCCTGGTGGATGATCTCGGGGAATTTGCGTTTGGTGTCATCGTGCGATTTCGGAAAATATTTTTTGTGGTGGAAATGAAGGCGCGGGAGAAGTGCGGTTTTTCTCGAGCGCCGTGAAGATTTTCGCAAAACAAATTTCCGGTTCATTTCCGGGGGGGTGCGCAAATAATCGGCGGGCGGAAGCAAAATGGATCGGGAATTTACGAGTGTTTATGAGGTTTGAGGCGTGGCGAG
>JADZDJ010000247.1 GCA_020851115.1 Pirellulales bacterium | reverse complement strand
TCGCTGCCGATCTGCTTCGACAGCTTGGCCAACTCGGCGAACTTTACCAAGTCGGCAGCACTTGTTCCTTCCGACCGATAATCCTCCCGAATCGCAGAGTAGGTGAGCCAAACAATACCCAAAAATAGTGCGAAAATAAAGCAGATATTGAAGCGATGCCCCAGTTTCCAGCGACCGAGTAACGGCATCAGGCACATCAAGCCGAACACGACGCTCGGCACGACGATCGCTCCGAGAAATTCCCCTCGTTCGCCCATCCCTTCAAAGAGTTTCAAAAACTGAAACAGAAATAAGAAGTACCATTCCGGGCGAGCATCGTAGGGCGTTGTCGAATCGGCAGGGGAACCCAGTTCCGCTCCCATCTGGCTCCAATTCGCTTCGCCGCCAACAATCGCTTGAGCTTTAAAGTGAATCGTCAGCAGCAACACGACAGCCAAAACAACGAGGCACACCACCGCATCTTTGAACACTTGATCGGGCCAAAAGGTTGTGTCGGGCTTCTTCGCCGGTTGCTTATAGCAGATGCCGTGCCGCCGAAAGAGTGCGACGTGCAACACGAGGAAGGCAACGAGCAGTGCCGGCAATACACCGGCATGCAGCGCGAAAAACCGCGTCAGCGTGTGATGGCCGTACTCCGAATCACCGACGACTACTTTCTGCAACTCCGGACCAACACCAGGCGCAATGCCCATTAAATTCGTGGCCACGCGCGTGGCCCAATAGCCTTTCTGATCCCACGGTAGCAAATAACCGGTGAGCGAGAGGCCAAGCACGATCAGCATTAGGACTAAGCCCAGCCAAAAATTGATTTCGCGCGGAGCGCGATACGCTCCGTCGATGACCACTTGCATCAAATGCAACACCAGCAGCACGACCATCGCTTGGGCCATGAAGTGGTGAATACCCCGCAGCAGCCATCCTCCACTCATTTCATGCTGGATGTAATAAACGCTCTCCCAAGCCGTTTGTGCGCTGGGGCTATAGGCCATCCACAAGAAGATCCCCGTGATCGCCTGCGTGACAAAGGCGAACACCAGCGTACTGCCCCAAACATATCGCCAGCGTGCGCCGCCGGGGATTCGCTCGTACAGTGCCTCCTGGATGAATTCCCGGTAGCCGGTGCGATGATCGAGCCAATGGAAAAGTGACATGGGTGGATCTCGGCGATGAAATGGACCGCGAACCCGGCTTCAACTCTTCACTTTTTGCTGTTCGATGCCTGTGTAGAAGTTTTCATACTTTACCCAGATTTCGCCGTTGGGTTTCTGTTCGACTTTCAAATCGTCCATGGCCCGCGGAGCAGGGCTAGGCTCGATGATTGATCCATCGAGTTTGAAAAAGCTATTGTGGCAGGGACACTTGAAACAATCGGCCTGTTGGTCGAAATTCACGAAGCAGCCCGCGTGCGGGCACGTGGTGCTAAGCGCTTCGACTTTGCCGCCTGCGAATCGCAAGTAAACTGAGCCGATTGGAACGTCACGATAATGGTTCCAGGCATCATCCAGATCGGTGATTACGGCAAATCGCTTGGGCGAGCCATCTTTGGGAATCGCATCGAGCGCGGCCACACGAATATAGCCATTGTTGCCTGCGCCATTGGCTTTCCGCTTGCTTATCAACGGGCTGAAGAACACCGATAACCCTGCTGCAAACGGAAAAACGACCAAGACGACACCCACGACGGCGGTAACCGCGCGGAAGAAAAATCCACGTCGATGCTCGGCAAGTGGCGCTCGATCGCTCAACTGCGACGGCTCGTGAGTATTGGGCGTCGACGACATCCGGTCGATTCCAGAAAGACTGCCCACGATGGGCAGCGCAGGAAGGCAGGACGTAGGCCAGGCTTTGCAGCCCGACGCAACGCGAAATTCAGTCGCGTTCATGTCGGATTGGAAAGACCGGCCGACAAGGGCAATTATCTCATCGCGGCGCGCACTGCGTCAAGCACCTTGGCTTGGGCAACTTCCAACGGACCCGCGACAAAAGCTCCGGCCGCGGCCTTATGACCACCGCCGCCGAAAGCTTCGGCAAGTTTGCTACAGTCCACCGACGGCGTGCGGCTGCGGAAGCTGATTTTGAACCCGCCGTCGCGCTGCTCGACCATGATCACGGCGACTCGCGCACCACCCACCGTCAACGTCTGGTTCACCACATCTTCGGTGTCGGACGGCAAGGCACCGGTGGCTTTGAAATCGTCTTGCAGCACAGCGGTATGAATAAGCCTTCCGTCGAGTTCTACTTTCGCGCGGCCAAGCGTGCGGCCGATGAGGTTGAGCCGGGCGATCGTGTCTTGCTCGTACAACGCTTGATAAATCTCACTCGGCTTTGCGCCAGCGTCGATGAGCGTTGCCGCGGCTCGGTAAGTTCCGGCGCGCGTCGAGCCGAATCGGAACCAGCCGGTGTCGGTTGCAATGGCCGCAAACAGCGGCGCAGCGATTACCGGCGTCAGTCCTATCTTGAGGTGTTGCGCGGCTTCCAGCACCAACCGGCCAGTGGCTTCCGCTTCAACATCTTTGAAGAGTTCCGCGCCCAGGTCATCGCTGCTGATATGATGATCGACGACGACTTTCTTGGCTTTGGTCGCCTTCACGACATCGGCCATCGGACCAAGTTGTGCCCAGGCGCTGGTGTCTAGCACCATCAACACTTGCACATCGTCGAGTTCCGTGGGCTGCACGTCGGCATGGATTGCTTTGATTCGCCGCGTGGGATCAATAAACAAATAATTCGGCGGCGTCGCTTGGCCATTCACGATTCGTACGCTCTTGCCGAGCGATTCCAACACGCCGGCCATGCCCAATTCGCTGCCCAGCGCGTCGCAATCGGGGCGAATGTGGCTTACCAGCAAAAACCGCTCGTGCGAACGGACAATGTCTTCAAATCGCGACCAGTTGATGGGCATTAAATCGACTCGATCATCGTTTGAGGCCGCAGAGGAAGGGGTAATGAATGTTGAAATTCGAATGACAAATGAACGTTCAATTCTTCATGTCGAAAGACGGAATGCGGCCCTTGCTGTGAATCTTGAAATTCGTGGCTTGGAGTTTCATGCGTTATTTCCGCTTTGCATCGGGGAATCTGTGCGGCTAGCTGTGCCTGTCATGGATCGCCACAGCCGCTTGCACGTCGATCTGCAGTTGCGCCTTCAACAAGCTTACGTCGGCAAAACGCTCAATGTCGCGCAGTCGGGCAAGGAAGTCAACCTCCAGCGGCTGCCCATAGAGCGAATCGTGAAAGCCGACCAGGTGGACTTCAACCTTAAGGCCGTGTTCGCCAAAGGTTGGGTTCGAACCGATGTTGATCGCCGCCGGCCAAGTCCGACCAGCTACCGTGCAGCGGCCAGCGTACACCGCTGGGGCCGGTAGCAGGGTATCGACGGCATCGACATTGGCCGTCGGAAAGCCGATCTTTGTTCCCCGTGCCGCCCCGTGACGAACCATGCCGCGGATGCGATAAGGCTGCGTCAGCAATCGATTTGCATCCTCAATTTGGCCGGCAGCGACGAGTCGCCGAACACGTGAACTGGAAACATGCTCGCCATCCAACTCCAGCGGCTCAACTACGTCGAGTGGAATGTTCGCCCTGTTGCACAACTTTCGCAGCACCCCGATCGTCCCCTTCCGGCCGCGGCCGAAATAGAAGTTTGGCCCCTCGACGATCGCTCGGCCATCCAGTGCATCACATACGATGCGCTGAAAAAACTCCTCCGCCGAAAGCTGCAACAATGCCTCGTCCGTCGGATAGGCGATCGTCGCATCGACGCCAAGATCTGCTAGCAATTGCGCTTTACGATCGGTCCAGGTAAGCGGCGGCGGAGCTTGCTCGGGCCGCAACAGCAGCGCAGGATGCGGATCGAAAGTGAACACGACCGCCGCGCCGCCCAACTCTCGCGCACGGCCGATCAGCCGCTCCACAATCCGCGCGTGGCCGCGATGCACGCCGTCAAAATTACCGATCGCCACAGCACTGCGGCGGACTGAAACGGGCACATCGGCAAGATCGCGAATCAGGTTCACGCGTCTATATTAGGATTAGGTAGAAGCAAACTCCACCCGCTCATCGATCTCGGCTAGCGGTCGGTCAATCTGGACGACCTCGTGTGCGATCACTGCATCCATCTCTTCGTAGGCCTCTGCAGCGAAGCCATTCTCCGAGCGGAAGTCGATCACGACGCGCGGCCAATCCGTTTCAATCGACAAGTATGCCGCCAGCGTGGGGCTGGTCAAGTAGACGTCTCGCTGCTCGCCTTCGTCAATTCGACGGATCCCTTCCGAGATGACTTCGGCAATTACCACAGGATTGTCTTGATAGCTCGACTCCGGTGGATTTGGCTCACAAACGACCATTCCATCGGGATAGTAATATCGCGTCTGAGTAGGCAATCTCACCCGAACTTTCGCGTCCGAATTATACGGCTCGCACCGACGACCGCGCAGATTCGAGTACAACCAGCCGTTGAGAGCAGCGGCAACGCGATTGTGGGCTGTTCTTGCGTCCGCCATCGCGTACACAAAGCCACCGAAGGAATCGTGCTTGACCTTGGCGACATCCTTATCGGCCAGGTAATCGTCGACGAAATTTCTCTCAATTTGTTTCGCGGCAATCATATTTCATAACCTACCTTCTCCACCCTTTTGTATCAACTGAAACCACATCAATTGTACCGACTCGGTCTCCCTTCCGATCCGTATCGGCGATCTGTCGAGCAATTTCAACCTATTCGGTAACTGCAA
The DNA here is from genome assembly GCA_020851115.1 of Pirellulales bacterium. Lineage (GTDB taxonomy): Bacteria > Planctomycetota > Planctomycetia > Pirellulales > JADZDJ01 > JADZDJ01. The sequence goes on along the minus strand of JADZDJ010000247.1, from coordinate 59,011 downwards.
ATCTTGAGGTAGAATTGCCGGTGCGCTCGATTGTCGCTCGCGACACGCTCCGATGACACCGCATGAACGACAAGCAAATATTTCTGTCGACCGACCTGGCCCATCGCTTGGCGGCCATCGACATTGGTTCCAATAGCGTTCGGCTGATCGTTGCCGAGCCGTACCGTGGCGGTGACTATCGCATTTTGGACGAAGAACGCGAGCCAACGCGATTGGGCCGAGCGCTCGATTCCACCGGCAATCTCGATCCTCAGGCGGTGGAACTGACGCTCGCAGCGCTGCGCCGGTTTAAGCAAATTGCGGCCGGTTATCAGGTCGACGAATTGCGGACCATCGCGACTTGCGCGGTTCGCGAAGCCAGCAACGGCCAGGAATTCTGCCGCCGGGTCAACAGCGATGTCGGCATCGCGGTCGATGTGATCAGTTCCAGCCAGGAAGCGCGGCTGGCGTTCTACAGTGTGCAACGAGCGTTCGATCTGGGCGGCAAGAATGTTGTCGTGGCCGATATTGGCGGCGGTAGCACCGAAATCGTGCTAGCCAGCGGCAATGTGATCGAGTCGATCGCCTCCACAGCACTGGGCACGGTGCGGCTATCCGAAATGTTTGGCAGCGGCGCAGTCCTGACAGGCAAAGACTACGACCAAATGGTCGCCCACATCGACCGCATCTTAAAGAAGGAAGCCAGACGCGCCGCCTTTCAGCCGCACTTACTCATTGGTTCCGGCGGCACGTTCACCAGCATGGCCGAAATGATGATGGCCAGCCGGCGACAAACCGGCTTGCCAGTGCGAGGATATTTGTTGTCGCAGGCCGAAGTCAGCCACATGCTCGATCGGCTGCGCAAGCTGCCGGTCAAGTCGCGGCGGCAAGTTCCGGGGTTGGCACCCGATCGTGCCGACATCATTGTGGCCGGCATCGCGGTGGTCGATCGGCTAATGCGCCGCTTCAAAGTGAACCAATTGCAAGTTCATAGCCGCGGCGTGCGAGACGGACTGCTGTTAACGATGATCGACGACACGCTCGGCATGCCGAGCACCGATCCTGGGAATCGGGACGCGGCCATCGACCGTTTTGCCGCGGCATGCACCGGTGAACACGAACTGGCGCACGGCAAACACGTGGCGTTGCTCGCCGGACGGTTGTTCGAGCAACTGGCTGCGCGATTCAATTTGAATCTCGATGACTGGCCGTTTCTCGAAGCAGCCGCCCGGCTGCAAGACGTAGGCTACTTAATCAACTACGATCGGCACCACAAGCACAGCTACCATTTGATCCTCAATAGCCGACTGAGCGGCTTTCGCCCGCGTGAGCTGGAATTGATCGCCAACATCGCTCGCTACCATCGCGGCGCGAAGCCGAAAATGAAGCATGCCAATTTTCGACAGCTTTCCGCCGAAGATCGGCGGCGCGTCGAACAGCTTTCCGCGATTCTGAGACTCGCAGGTGGGCTCGACCGCAGTCACAGCCAGCTTGTGCAAGATGCGACCATCCAATTTGACCAGGACTGCTTGGATGACGCTAGATTGGTATTGTCGGCCGACTTCGAGCCGGGCGTGAATTTGTGGGGCGCCCGGCGCCGCGTCAAATATTTCCATCAAATGTTTGGCGTGAAGCTGGCTATCGAGTGGCTGCCGCCGGAGCATGCCTCGGATCCACGGCGCGGCAATGAGGCTTCCGCCGAGTCGTTGAATGGGAATGCCGCGCGCGACGACCGCGCCAAAACTGATCGCTCAAAAAACGGCAAGGCCGCAAAACGCACTGGCAAATCGCGACGTCTGCCGAGCTAACTTCGCTTGCCGTCAGTCGCCCCGCAGCTTCAATCCCTTGAGCGTCAGCTTTTCGCGTACTTCGGTCAGGCTGGTAACGCCGAAATTCTTGCACTCCAGCAAGTCGTCCCCAGTGCGGCGCAAGAGTTCGCCGACGGTGTTAATCTGCAATCGTACCATGCACTTGCGGGCGCGCACCGAGAGGTTCAATTCGGTAATCGGTCGATCGAGCAAGGCCTGTTCGTCGGCCGTCATCGTTTCCGGTTCGAAGATTGGCTCCGGCTCCAACGTCTCCTTGGCGAACATGCCCAGCGCTAGACCTTTGGAAACCATCATTTCGCGGATTTCGACCAACGACGTTTCGCCGAAGTTCTTGCTGGCCAATAGCTCGGCTTCGGAGGTCTTGGCCAAATCTCCCAGCGTCATAATGCCCATTTTTTGCAGGCAATTGCGGCTGCGAACCGACAACTCGAAGTCGGTCACAGGAACGCTGAGCATTTGCGCCATCCGATCGCGCTTTCGCTTTTCGTCTTCGTCGAAGAACATGTCGCGCGAGGCTTGTACATCTTTCATATACAGCCGCGCGCGGGGATGATTGGGATAGGTTTCCAACACGCGGTGATAACAGGCGTAAGCCTTCTCGTATTGGGCCCGGTCTTCGTACAAAATGCCGAGGTTTAGCAGCGAGCCAATGTGCGACGGATATCGGGCCACCGAGCGCTCGTACAAATCGAGCGCCGTTTCATCGTTGCCTCGACGGTCGTTTTCCATCGCCAAGCCGAACAGCGCGCCGCTGTGCTTGGAATCAACCGAAACGGCCCGTTCAAACAGCGCCACGACTTCTACCGGATTGCCGCTCAACGCCGAAACAGTCGCTCCACGCTGGTACAAGTATTCCGCCGATTGTTCGACTGCGCCCGACAGGCTGTCGAGCAGCTCGAGGCCCGCTTTGGCATTGCCGGAAACTCGCAGCGCTTCGGCGCGAGCCAGCGCACACACGTCCGAGTCATAGCCGGCTTTTGCAGCCGCTTGAAATGAAGCAATTGCCGCGTCGTATTGCTCCAGGGCAAACTGCGACTTGGCTAAATAGAATTGGGCCAGCGCGCCGCCGTCCCCTTTGCGCAGCGTTTCAATCGCCTGCTGATAGCGGCCGAGTAAGTAATAGCAGACCCCCAGCCGCACTTCAGCCGCCGGGCTGCGATCTTCGCTCATTTCCATTTCGCCGGTCGCCTCGCGCAACATGCGGTGGGCCATCGGGTCTTCGCTAAGCGCAGCGACCATTTGTTCGACTTCACGCGGGCCGAACGCCCCGCCCCCCAGCGCGAGTTGCTTGATATTCGTTCCGCCCATCGTTGGCATTGCCGTTTGCATAATTGCTCCGAGATCGCAGTAACTTAATCGCAGTCGCGCACGGGCAAACTGCACTTCCAAAGCCAGCCGCGGGAGTCGAACCCGCAACCCCCGCATTACGAATGCGGTGCTCTGCCAATTGAAGCTAGGCTGGCACAATCCAGGTTTTCGGCAGTTTTGCCGAAACCCGACATTTTAGACAACCAGCAGGAAGCGTCAATAGAATCCAAATCTCGACGGCGGCGCTGTTCGATGATCGCATTGGTGCCAATTGCCCGCCGGATGGCGTTTTTCCCGATGAAAATGGCTGCTGGGCGGCCGGCGACTCTTGGGACGGATCGAACGAATTCTCTACAAAAATGAGGTACTATTTTGGAGTAGTTTGGCTGCATTGTCGAACCACCGTAGAAACCGCATTGAGCTTCCAAAGTACGCTGGACAATCCGGCTTATCGGCGCGGTCATTGGCCGTTTCAGCACTTCGTGAGATGCGGCCGTTCCAATCTACTCTGAGCCTCAGCAGTTTGCCGCCGAGGAAAATCATCGGCAACTTTACGACGAGCGGCGGCAAATCATGGCGACGGTATGTTATGGCAATCGTCGCGGAGCTGCAACGCTCGGTTCGTTCATATGGCCCAGCAGATCTGGATGTTCCGCCTACAGGCAGCTTCCAAATTGGTAGCCCGCGGAGGAGTAGCTGTATCCACCATCGGCCAGCACAATCACTTGGCCGCACTTGCTGCAATGCGTCGGCTCGTACGCGGGCAACTCCTCCAAGATCTCGAGGTTGTACTCGTTCGTACCATAATGCACGTACATTTCCGGCTCGATGGATTCGCGGCATTCGGGGCACTCTTGCCATCGGCCGTGATGTCCTTCCGTGAAATGGTAGCCGCAGATCGTGTAGCGCCGATGATTGCGAGAACAACTGTTTCTGGCAAACGAGAACAACTTATAAGTGTGTTCGTCGTCACAAATCCATTGGCCGCAGCATTCCGTTTTAGTCAGATTCTTCGTCGCGCCGCACAGCCCGCAGTGCGGCAATTCGGACGACAGCCATTTCTGCTGCTGCTTCAAAAACTCCCTGCGGCGCGACATCCACTCATCGGTACTTTCGGACGAAGGCTCGCGCTGCTTGGCAGCGGTGCGATTCGCTCGCTGAACCAACTGCTTCTGCTTTTTCGCTCGCTCGGTTCGCTTGCGCTGCTGCTTTTGTCGATGCATAACCTGCTTTTGAGATCGTGAACTCATGCGAACTCCTTTCCATCATCGAAGGTTTTCAGGGCCACATTTCGCGGCCCCAATGATCGGTCCATGTTCGCACTTGATTGTCGAACCGTATCGTTCCAAAGTCAAGTTCCGCCGGCTCATCGACGCAAGGGGGGCGAACCCTCGCGATCGAGGTTGTAAAGAATATTTGCGTTGCTATCGTCAAATTCTCGTGAAAGCGTTCGTGGCCAAGAGCAGTTGGAATCATAGCGTTTACAGCCCCCAAAATGGCTTGTAGGTTCCTGTAGGCGACTGGACGCCAATTGACTTTAGGTTGCATCTTCAGCGCGATGCGGCTCAGATGGGTTTTCCGACAGGGTGATCATGAGCGCACCTGCTAGAGTGATCAAGCCGCCGACCAGCATTGATCCTCGGAGTGGTTCGTGCAAGGTAACTGCAGCTATCACCACGCCCAGAAAGGGCAATAAGTAGATCGACACCGATGCTTGGGAAACGTCCAAGCGGCGGAGTACGTACATCCAAAGGACCATCGCCAGGCCCCAACTGAAGACACTCAAGACCAGGACCGAGACCCATGTGGCGGATGTATAGTCGCTGATTGCCGACCAAGTAAGCGGCTCAACCCAAATGATCAGCGGGATGCTCAACATGACGGCCATTCCATAGCCATAGACCAGCACTTCGAGGGCCGTAAATCGGCCAAGCAAATCCTTGCAGAATACGTTGTAAAAAGCGCTGCTCGTACAGGCGACCAGCACCAAGAGATTGCCCACGAGATATTCGCCGCTCGCCAGGTCTTGCTCCTTGAGGTCGGATCGAGAAAGCAGGAGGACGCCTGCCAGTGAAACTCCGAGACTCAGCCAGCGAACCCAGGTCATTCGCTCGCCCAGAATCAGCGACGCGAGGAGGGCCGTCAATATCGGAAGGGTGAGGTAAATGAGGGCTGCGTTGGATGCTGTCGAACGCGCTGTGCCCCATGCCAAGCATGCGGAGGCCGGGATTAAGCCGAAAAAACCAATCACGATGAAACTGAATATATTGTGCCGAGTCCAACGGCGCCTTTCCGGATGGTTTCCCGCTCCTTGGCCCCTGCGCTCTCGAACTAAAAATGGCAGCAAAATCAGCGCTGCGATTAGAAACGTCCATGCGCTGACCGTAATTGGCCCCATTTGACTCGTGGCCGTTTTGTAGGCCGCATATTGCGCTGCCCACATGCCATTGACAACGATCAAAAGTGCGAAGTTGATTAGGTTCTTTGTGAACATCGAGATCGATTTCTGAAAGCACCTGTGCGCGAGCGTTGACAGAAAACTGCTTTGCCGAGTCCGATCAATGATAAAGCCGGAAAGCGAGAATAGGCAATATCGTCTCGCCCAGTTCCAGCACCGAGAATCATCATACTAAGCCAATCGTGTCGATGGGTCGGAGCCGCAGAAAGGGCAGTTGGCCCCACCGAGAGAGCGAAGTTCTTCGTGTAAATGCGGCTTGCTGAGATGCTGCTTAGCAGGCGACGCCGGCAAAATCATCCACCAGCCGAAGGAAGACTTCGCGGGTAACGTGTGCAGGTACGGCTTGCCTTATATTGCCGGTCTGTTTTTCGAAGCGGCGCAAACTAAGTTCGCCGCCACGTCGGACGAGAAGCTCGTAATAGCGCGTGCCGTTGTCGTCGCGCTGCGGGGGGCTGGAACGCATCTGAACAACGCATTGGTCGGCATCGACTTCGACCGCACTGATGGGTTCGAGCAAATAGGTAAGCTGTTTCGCCAAAGCGTCAGCGAGTTTCTTCAGTTGTTCAATCGGCGCGGCCGATAGAGCGTCGCGAGCGACCACAACATGATCGAAGGCCAGCGCGAGTGCGTCGAGTGTCAGCAGGCCGACTTCGATCCGCGCGCCGGCAGCGGAAGCCGACAGACTTTGGCTTGAGCCGCTAAAAGGCGACAGGTTTGCAAGGGCGAGTTTGGTTTGCGATTGGAGTGACATGGAGATTCACCGACAAAACTAGAATTCAAACAGGTGCTTCGCTTCGCGTAACCCCACTTGCTTGGCGATCCAATGCGTTTTGCGCAGCGATGCGCCTACATGCTGGTTATCGGGCCTTACGGTGTCTTCGAATTCAATTTTACCTTCGAAGCATGGAAAAATGTGCGATCGTGGGACAATTTATTGAACTAATATCCTTACCGCCGACTTCGTGATTTATTTCACGACGGCAACGAGCTATTTCGCCGCCTCGGTGTTGTGTTCGCTGCCGTCGAACGAGAAGGTCGTCGTCTTGCCTTCAAGCTGCGTCTCGATATGGACAGGACGGGTCCACAAGCGGTACAGGTTCGCAAGTGTGTCGCGGGCGTAGCCGATTTGTAAATCGACGCCGCTGTGCTGGTGCTCGAGAAACAACTCGCCGCGGTTTTTATAGTTTCCGTCGCGGACGACAATTCGAGGCCGTCCGATATTCGTCAGATTGTAGAGCAGCCGCTCCTTGATTTTGGGAAATTCGCGGCTTTCGATATTGTACGTGTCGGTGTCTTCCTGGTAGCCGAACGAAAACAGCTTGTATTGCCGACAAAAGTCGATCGTGAGGAATTCGTCGATGAACATCAGATCGTTGTAGATCCGTCGCACTTCGAAGATTTTCTGCCGACCGAGGCCGGCGGCGGTATCCCAATTGCGGCGGGCCTGCATATCGTCGCACTCGTCGTAGTCCTTGCCGAATCGGCCGCGATTCCAACGATCTTCGATGTCGCGCAACAGCTCGATCCCCAGCTTATACGGATTGAGCCGCGTCGGGCTGCTGGCCATCGTGCCGCTGTGATGATCGGCATAGTTGATCACGTCGGCTGGCTCCAAGCCCTGGCGAGTCATGATCGTGCTGTGCCAATAGCTGGCCCATCCTTCGTTCATGATTTTCGTCTGCGCCTGCGGGGCGAAGTAATAGGCTTCGTCGCGTATCATGGAAAGCACATCAGTTTGCCACGGCTTGAGCGGGGCGTAATCGCGGACAAACTTCATGACGTCGCGCGCCGGCCGGTTGGGAAAGTGTTCTTCTCGCTCCTTCTCTTTGCGGCGCAGTTCCGCCTCGGCTGCCAGCGCCGCGGGCGGGTTGATATACGCATCGAGGTAACTCTTTGAGGCAAAGCGCCCCGGCACAGGAAGCGGCTCTGCGTCGTCGGCCTGTTTGAACTCGTAACGCGGCGGTTCGTCGTCGCGCCGGATGAAGGGCGAATGGATGTCGATCAGGTCTTCGATGCTCAAGCAGGCGTCGATCAACTGCTCGACTTCCTCGACGCCGAAGCGGTCCATGTACCGCCGGATTCGATTGCCATGATTGGCCATCTCGTCCATCATCTTGCGATTGGTCTGGCTAAACCAATTGTTGTTCTTGAAGAAATCGCAGTGGCCGTAGACATGAGCCATGACCAGTTTCTGGTCAGTGATGCCATTGGAGCGCATCAGGTAGGCGTAGCAGGGATCGTTGTTGATAACCAGTTCGTAGATTTTCTGCAGACCGTAAGCGTAGCCTTTTGAAAGCTGTTCGTATTCCATGCCAAACCGCCAGTGAGGATATCGCGTCGGAAAACCGCCGTAGGCCGCGATTTCGTTGAGCTGGTCGCAATCGACGACTTCGAAAATCGTGGGATAGAAGTCTAGCCCATAGGTCCGCGCATGGTCTTCCATCTGCCGCTGGATGTCGGCAAGGTAAAGCGGGAACGGTTCGAGATGGGTGACGGTGGACACAGGAAGGGTTCAAAGTTCAGGGTTCAGGAATGAAAAATGAAAAATGGTTGCTTGTCATTTTTCATTGTGCATCTTTCCACTTTCACTTATTTTCCTTTTCCTAAAAATAGCTTGATGGAGTCAAATATTCCTTCCTTACTTTCGATCTCCGACAGCACGAGCTTTTCGTGGTCGTCGCCAAAGCGGCCTTGGATGGCACGGATATATTCGCCACTGCCGTAGGGACTTTCGACCTGGCCGTAGCAAAACAGGTTCACGGCCGGCAGCAGTTCGTCGGCCAGCAGCGCGAGACTTTGTGCGTTGTCTTCGCCCCAGTTGTCTCCATCGGAAAATTGAAAGCAATAGACGTTCCACTCGGCCGGGTTGAACTCTCGGCGAATCAGCTCTTTCGCCACTTTATAGGCCGAGCTAATTCGCGTTCCGCCGCTTTCCCGGGTGTGATAAAAGGTCTCTTCATCGACCTCGCGAGCCACGGCGTCGTGGATGATATATCGCACGTCGATCCCGTCGTATTGGCTCGAAAGCCACGTATCGAGCCAAAACGCTTCGGTGCGAACGATTTCTTTTTGCTCGTCGGTCATTGAGCCGGACACATCCATCATGTAGATGATCGCGGCGTTCGCCTCGGGCTTTTCGATGGTGCTCCAGGCGCGGTAACGCTTGTCGTCGGGAATCGGCACGATCAGCGGCTCTTGTGGATTGTAGGAGCCGCTGGCGATTTGCCGCCGCAGTGCGTGGAAGTAAGTTCGTTTGCGATGCCGCAGCGATTCTGGCCCCGTGCGGCGGATGCTGTCGTATTTGGTCTTTTCTTGCTGAATAGTGGCTTTGCCTTTCGGCTCGATTCGCGGCAATTCCAATTCTTCGCCAAGAATGGCGGCCAGTTCTTCGAGCGAAACGTCGACTTCAAGGATATGCGTGCCCGGATCGCTTCCCGCTTCTCCTTTGCCATCCCCCTGTTCGCCGCCACTGGCAATAGGATCCCCTTCGTTACCCTCCCCCTGGCCGACACCGCCGGAGCCATTCTTGCCGTAGCGGAAGCGCGGCACGTCGAGTTGCGGAATTGGGATGCTGACGAGATCTTTCCCCTTACGGCCGATCATCTCGCCGTGCGTAATATATTTCCGCAGGTTCTCGCGTACCTTCCCCCGCACAATTTCGCGGAATCGCCGGTGATCGTGGTCGATGTTCAAAACCATTGGTTCGTTGTCCGTTGCAGGGGTCAGATCGCCGTCGCACTCGATGCGACTGAATGCCGACAACCGACGCTTATTGTTTGACATCCCCGCGGGCGAAAATGCTGGCAACGTAGTTGAGCACATCCGTTGCGCTTTCGTCGTCGTAGCCGAAGTCGCGGATGAGTCGGCTTTTCACGACGTCGATTTTTGCTTGTGTTTCGGCATCGACGACGTTGGAAACCAGGCTGGTCAGCTTGATGGTGTCCTTTTGATCTTCGAATAGTTTTAGCTCCAACGCCCGGTGGAGCCGTTCGTTGCTCTTGTAGTCGAACGTACGGCCGTCAATCATCAGGGCGCCAATATAATTCATCACTTCGCGACGGAAATCATCCTTGCGGCTGTCGGGGATGTCGATCTTTTCTTCAATCGACCGCATCAGCCTCTCGTCCGGCTCTTCGTACTGGCCGGTGAATTTGTTGCGAACCTTTTCCCGCTGCGTGTAGGCCTTGATGTTATCGATGTAGTTTGAACATAGCCGCTTGAGAGCATCCTCGTCGGCCGCGATCGCCCGCTGGACTTCGTTTTTCACGATGTTGGTGTATTCCTGCTTGACCACGCCAATCAGCTCGCGGTAATGATTTCGCGTTTCATCGCTCGTCACCAAGCTATGATGTTTGAGGCCGGCCTCCAACTCGTTAAGCACCATGAATGGATTGATCGACCTGGCTTCCGGATGGCTTACCAATGCGTTCGAGATCTTATCTTGAACGTACCGCGGCGAGATGCCGATCATCCCTTCGCTCGTGGCTTGCTCGCGCAATTCCTTGACATTGTCTTCGGTGAAGCCCGGCAGCGTCTTGCCGTTGTAGAGCTTCAGCTTTTGCAAGAGTGTCAGGCTCGCATTCTTCGGCTCTTCCAGCCGCGTCAGAATCGCCCACATGGCCGCGGTTTCAATCGTGTGCGGGGCAATGTGTTTGCCGAGCACTTTTTGTTTGTTGTAGTCCTTCTCGTAAATCTTGATTTCGTGCGAAAGTGTCGTGACATACGGCACGTCGATCTTCACGGTCCGGTCGCGCAAGGCTTCCATGAACTCGTTGTTCTGCAAGCGGCGGTACTCCGGCTCGTTGGTGTGGCCGAGGATGACCTCGTCGATGTCGGTTTGTGCAAACTTCTTGGGCTTCACTTTGTGCTCCTGGCTTGCGCCGAGCAAGTCGTACAAGAAGGCCACGTCGAGCTTCAAAACTTCGACAAATTCGATCACGCCGCGGTTGGCAATGTTGAATTCGCCGTCGAAATTGAAAGCCCGAGGATCGCTGTCGCTGCCGTACTGAGCAATCTTTCGGTAGTTCACATCGCCGGTCAGTTCGGTGCTGTCCTGATTCTTTTCGTCTTTCGGCTGGAAGGTGCCGATGCCGATGCGATCTTGCTCGCTGAGGATCAGCCGCTTGATGCGAATGTCGGCAACGACGCGGGTCCAGTCTCCTTCGTAGCGTTTCAGGCGTTCGCCGTACACATAGCGGCAAAATGGACAAAGCTCCCCTTGAATCTTGACCTGATATTCTCCTTTTGCGAGATTGGAGTTCAGTCGCGCTTGAATCTCATCTCGAAATCGAGTCGGGATCAAATGCAGCGGTTCTTCGTGCATCGGACACCAATGCACCTGGTTGGAATCTTCCAGATCGACCCAGCCCAGCGTATACAGCGCTCCAGCATCGCTTTGCGAGTATCGTTCCAGGCCCTTCTTCAAGAGCCGGGCCACGGTGCTCTTGCTGCTGCCGACGGGGCCGTGCAACAAAAGCACTCGCTTTTCGATGCCGTACCCCTGGGCAGCGCTTTTGAACGCATTCACCAGTTGCGCGAGCGTATGATCGAGCCCGAACACCGCATCCTGACCGGCATTATCGGGATCGTCGAAGAATTTGTAGTGAACTCGCTTTTCGCGCGCAACTTCATAGGTTTCTGTTCCATACGACATGATCATGTCGTAGACGCGCTGAAAGGCGTTGCGCGTTACCTTCGGGTCGCTGGCGACGACATCCAGATATTGATCGAACGTTCCTTCCCAGTTCTTTTTGCGAAACTGGTCGAGGTCTTGACGTTGCCCGATGAGCGAAACGATTTCGCGGCCGCCGTTCATGACTACCACCCTCCGCGCCGCTGAACAACGGGTATCGGCGAAGAGGCAGCGGCGCGACCGTCTCTCCGCCAAGGCGGGAGTTCGATGGGCGGCCCCCGACGAGCGGTCACCCGTATCGCAGCGAAGCACGTTCCGTTCTGCAATTTCCCCAATCGTCAAAACTTGAGCCTTGCACAGGCGCAGCAAGCTTGCCCTCAAGAAGCGAAACCTCTTGAGATAGATCCCTCGATGCGCGCAGGCGCTAGCTGCGGTAGGCAACAACGAGGGCAACTCGCAGATGCTCGCCACAGCGAGCCTTCGGAGAAGTTGCAAAAGAGCGGGAAAGGTGTTTGCGAGGCGGATCAGCTGGCAGGGGGCCTGCTTCTCGTTCGCGGCAAGCAAGCGACGTTCCGAACCTTGCTTGTCGTATCTCCACTATCCCAAGTATTGCTAGAAAGCAAGTCTGAGGCAACAGCAATTTCTGCGGGGACAGCCAGCAAATTCATGTCGCAGCTTGCTCCCCGGTCGCAAGCGATTGAACTCAAACGACTTGCGAGAAGTCAAACGCACAGGCAACCCGCACAGGCGACGATTCCACGAGAACTGGACAATGCTTGTCCCGCGATGTAGTGATGCGAATTAACTCAAAAGCCGCTCGACGGCATCGATCAATTTGTCCATCGCGAAAGGCTTGCGGATGTAGTCGTCGACTCCGAGCATTTCAGCATATGCTTTGTGCCGACTGCCTTCGTGTGCGGTCACCATGATGACTTTTACGGGAATTGGCCGCGTACGGCGGAGTTTTTCCAAAACGAGAAAACCGCTCCGCTTGGGCATCATCATGTCGAGGATGACTAAATCGGGATCATCCCGCTCGCAAAGGGCGAGTCCTTGATTTCCGTCACGTGCTACGACCACATCGTAGCCTTTGGCTCCTAAGGCCAGTCGCATCGACTCGACAATTTCATAGTCGTCGTCGACCAACAGAATCCGGCGTTTTTGAGGCTCTTTCGCCGATACCGCCTCTTTGGGCGCGGCGGCTTTCGTTTTCTTCGCTGTTTCCGTCATGAGGTCTCACTTTTCTTACGCTGTCGCAAGGCATGCAGGATCGTCACCTTGCTTCAAAGGCACCTTCAATTTGAACGGTGAACCGCCAGGTTGTCAAACGGCTGACGGGTTAAATCCTACTGCAGTGGTAGATTCGGATGATTCACGTAATTGCAATTCGACGCCGTGGTGACAAATCGGACTATTCGATTGGCGGCCATTTCATTGGACTGGTTTTCATGTTCAGTCGGAATAATCAGTTTCCAACGCTCAGATTTGGCCCGAACTTGCGCACATTCCCATTTGCCGGCGATTTACGACGGCAGCAATGGTCGCTGCATTTGAACTTTTACCCTAACGAGTTTCAATCGGGAAGGCCGGTGCAGAGCTACGAAATCGGTTTGCCGCTGGAGCAGTATTTGGAATCCGCAGCCATACATAGCTAATTTGCCCCGTGCCGGGCATCGTGAAAAAGCTGATTGGCCGCGGTTGACCCGGCGGCGCGAAACAAACCCGCTGCGTGTCTCCATTCAGCTCGTAAATGCCTTGGAACAACTGTCCGGCGTTTGATCCGACCAGCGGCACGAAGTCGATTTGTCGCGGCTGGCGGCTGGCATTCAATGCGAACCTGCCGCTGGCCGCGCCCGGACATTGTGGCGAGAGAAGATAGCGATCGCCGCTGACCAGCAGCTTTCCCAGACCGGATACGTCGTAGAGCAACTGCGCACCGTTTTGTTCGGAATACATCAGCGTCCAAGCGCCCTGCATTTGGCGAAAGTCGTTCAATCCAAGATCTGCTCGTGCCGCCGTTTCCCAGCCAAATAGGCCAACGGTAATGACTACTGCGCCGATACGAACAAAGGGCGGCATATGACTGTTGACCGGGTTGAGAGTACTCACAGCGGCGAATAACGTCGGACGCACCCTGAAGCCTAGCACGCCATTTTTTCGATGCGATGGCGGGGGGCAAAGCCTACTTCCGCCGCAGCGAAAACCGCATGAGATGGATCCCGGAATCGTCATTGACCAGCATTCCACCCTGGGGAGCTAAATACTTGGAAAGCGCAGTCCACGGAGGCAACGGATTGTCGCTTAACCCCGCGCTCAGCGCTTTCAAGAATCCGTTGCCTGCGGCCAAATCGCGCAGCCGCGCTTTGGCTCGCTCGGAGTTGGCTAAGTCGTAGAGGTATTTGAAGCCAGCTTCCGTTCTTTCGTAACTCATCATCGTCGGTCGATCGCCGCCAGGCTGACGAGCGATTTTGCTGGCAATCAGCTTGAAGTCGAGTGCGGCGGATAGTCGGTTTGCGGTTTCGTCGCGCTGGTTGAGGATGTACTCCATCATCCACGGCTGATCGCCGACAAATATCCAATTATCGACCATCGCAAAACAGGGTATGGGTTGCTCGTCACTAGGCTTGCTATCCGACTTTCGCCGGTAATAGTTGACCGAGGCAACGGGATGTTTCTCAAAGCGGTCGATGAAATGGTCGATGACTTTCTCATATGCCCTGCCAAATACAATGGCATCACGCAATTCGATGGCAACCAAGTTCGACGGACCGACTCCGGCGCGCGGCGGTTCGACGAAGCGGTTGATATGCACTATGCGGCCGGTAATCGCCGGCAACAGGTCGTCGGCGACATGGATGCCAAGAATGCTCTTCGCGCGGTCGTCGAGTCGCCCTGCGGTCGTGCCAGCTTCCAATCCACGGAATGAGTCGGCCAGCTTCGTAGCCTTTTCAACGGCTTGCTTAAAGTCGGCATGAAACGATCTGTACTGATTCACGTCGTCCGGAACCCAATGCGGCGGCGTATCATCTCCCGAATCGAGCGCGATCGCGTCCAGCACGCCCGATCGCGGACTGTCGAGTAGCACATGAACGTGCAGGATCGAATCGAAATCTTCGCTCGCCAGCACCATGCTGCCACCGACGCCTTTGAAGCCATCCAGCCCTAGTGCCGGCAGCAATCGCAAGCCGAACTGCAGGCCGGGGCTAAATTTACTGGAATCCCACAGCCATTCCAAAGGATCGGTGAAAAAGACGATTTGCGGCGGTTCGTCTTTGGTGCCGCGGCAGCGGTTCATGATCGATTGGAACCGGGCATTGTCGGCCAGCGATTCCTTGGCTCCATCGTTCCACTGTTGGAGTAGCTGTTTGGCCGAATCGACCGTACTCGTCGCGACGACTGCCGATTCGTGCTCGAAATAGACGAATTGCATGGGGCCCATTTGCCGGCCGACGTAAAGCGTCACGCCGTCGGCAACATCTTCCCGCGGCGTTTGGCCGTCCTCGTCCAACATGCGGCCCATGGCGCCGATTAGCTTCTTGGTCGTCGCCGCGTCGCCGCAATCGACAATGAACACCATTGCCACTTGTTGTCCCTCGGCGGGCATCGCGGCCAATGTGATTTCTCCCTTGGGAATGCTCGCCAACTCGTCAACCGAAAAGCCGGTTCGATCTTTCAACTGTTCCATCGCATTGCCGACGGAGTCGTAGAGTTTCTTAACGAACGGCTTGATTTGCGGGTCGGCGATCATGCGGCCGAGATTGGTTTGCTGAAAGGCGCCGACCAGTTCTGGTACATTGGCGACCTGCAGATAGAAATAGGTACTCTTGGGAAGCAGCTTCGGCGCCGCCACGCGCGCCGCTTGGGCCGTACCGACCAGCGCTGACAAGATCATCGCGTGGGCCGTGAGACACGAAATCACGATTCTTGCGACAGCAGGCGGAGAATAATTTGGGGTCACGGCAATTGGTTCCTCAACTCGCGAAATGGAATGCACCCAAACATTCTACCTGAATTCTCGAACCTCAGTTTCATTCTCGCATTAGCCGGCCCTTAATAAATCGTCGAATTCATGCCGAACATCCAATTGCCAGGATCGCGGGTTTGCGGAAAAAATGCTTCTCTGGCTGCGCCTGCCGATCTCTCTCCAGAATTTCCCTTCCGGGAGATGGCCGCACTAACCATCACCAATGAAAATCGTCGTTCTCGCGGCTACGGTGTCGCGCGTTGTACATGCGTCGAGAAGCAAGTACTCCGTTTCGCGGCGTTTCGCCAAGTTCACCGGGGGCCGAATGGAGTACTGGTGGGCGCTGCCTAGCCGTCAGAAGTCATACCAAATTCCCCACCCGATCCGCGACGTGGTTCTTTGGAAGAACTCGAACTGGTCGTCATTGCCATAGAAGTACTGCGCGCCGATTCGGAAGATCGGACCACGCACATATTGACGCCACATCCAACCGGCCTGAACCACGAAGTTGCCGCCGAAATCGACTTCCTGACGCAAATCGGCATTGGTTGCCAAGAATGGCCCGCCGCGCATGCCGGTGTTGCGGGCTTGCATCCAGTCGAATCCGAATTGAAACTCCAATGGTTCGGCTCCGCCGCTGGCGGCCGGCGAGTAGCCGACTTCTCCGTACAGCCGAAAAGCTGGTGTGAAAAAATAGCCGGCGCCAAACACGATGCCGTCGCGAACGAAGTTGATTCGTCCAGCGCCTCGATCCGGATCTACCGAGAGAACAAATTCATCACCCAAATGCGAACTAATGTGGTAATAGCCAAGCTTGAATTGCCAATTGCCGCGACCATAAGTCAGCGGAATGCCAAAACGGTAATCGGAAGCCAGCAGCGGCGTGCTTTCTCCCAGCGGATCGAGACGCGGAAAGACCGCCCCTTCGATGTCGAGTTCCCAGCCTTCTGGCCAGTCGGGATTGTCGTTGCCGTAGCGCCATAAACCAGCTCGACCGCCAAGCGCGATATCCCACATCGTACCGATCTTCGGGTCGTTGTTCCAAAAGCTCGCCAGCCGCGGCTCTTTCATTCCGGCCATGTATGATTGATAGATCAAATTGTGCGGCAATACTTGCCAGTGCCACTCGTCTGTACAATCTTCGCACTTGGGAAGCTTGGGGCCGACGCCAGCAGGGGGTGGCGACCACACGCTTGGCGGCATCGTTTCTTCGATTTCCGATGCACCGTTCAATGGCGATAGCGACGATCCCCAAGCAGGAGGGTTGCTTTCAATCACGGATGGGAGTGGAGTGATTTGCCCAACCGCCGCCGCTGTCATCAACAGGTATGCCGCGACGGAAAATATCCCGGCGCTCCATCGGAGCGTAATTTGGGCGGTGACGCGACATGCCTTGGCGGCGGCCTGTACTGGTGGAAGTTGAATCATCGGCGCGGGTCGAGCGTCGGTGCAAGAATGCAGACAAGATGAGAGGCCGTCGCAATTTACGGGAGATCGCGCGACCGGAACCATCGGCAGGCTCTGCCCGGTGGGCAAATCTGGTTCTGCCAGAATCATCGGCAACCGCAATAGGTTCGCCAAACTTGAATGCGGCGAGAGCGCCGTTTGGTAAAACTTGACGGCGCGCGCGGATTTTAATTAGTCAAGCCAGGAAGACTTTGACGGCATCAGCCGACGAAGTTCCCTATTTCACCTAGTTCGCATGAATATAGGCGGAAGCATGAATCATTTGAAATTGTGCTCTTGGCGCTACACTTCCAACACCGCGCCAACCCAATTGGCGAAGGCGTCTTCCGGCTTGGCGCTGGTATCTTCGCAAACTGCCTCGGCAAGCTCGTTGCAGGCCTCATCGGTGGGATCGAGGAGTGCATCGGCAAACAGTTCGTCCAGTTCAGCGATCGATTGAGGGCCCATACGTAAGGTGTTGGCCGAATGGCCATAGCCCTCGGTGGCCGAAAACACCGTCGGTTTGTCGAGTATCGAAAGCGCCATCGAAGAACTAATTGTCGACGGATTGCTTGCACCATTATCGCCGTCCACGGTGGCTTCGGTGGAGGCCGACGACGCTGTCGAGACGCTTGCTGCGGTTTCAACTGTCGGCGAAGCGACGATGGCAGTGAAAGTTGGAATCAGTCCAGTTTCATTACTCGAAGTCGACAGGTCTGCAGTGATCGACGAGTCGATCGTGCTGACGAACGAATCGGCAGACTGCTGTTCCTCTGCAATGGCGCCCGACGACGTTGGGCCCGAGGCAGAGGATGCCAAAACAATACTGGTCGCCGCGCTGGCGGCGCTGCTGGAACTCGGCCGATCGCTGGCAGAATCGCCGCTCGCCCAATCTGCTGCCTCAGCTCCGTCCGAGGCATTGCCAGCGGTATAGTTCATCACTGCGCCGGATGCGTCACCTGCCGATTGGCCAGTGGAGCCAGTCGCGGCCTGGCCGGATGCAACCGTAGCTTCACCAGCGTTTGCTTCCTGTGCCGCGCCTGGGCCTGGCGCTGTGGGGAAATGCGTCTGCCAGATCACGAAGTCCGCACCGTCGACGTCGCCGTCGCAATCGCCGTCGCCATCGGTGGGCATCGCGCCGTTGGCCATCGGAAAATGTGTTTGCCAGATCACAAAATCGGCGCCATCGACATCGCTGTCTCCATCGAAATCACCCGGCTGAAACGCCGGATTCGTATCGACCACCACGCTTCCATCGTCATGCGTCCACGTCAGATCGCCTTGACCTGGATTAGAGATATCAACCGTCACTGGGTACGTGTTCATCGGAGTGGTCAGCTCGACGTGGAACTGCAGATTCGCGATCGTACCATTGCCCGGCGGGCTGACGGTCGAACGATACATCGTTACGTAGATCGTGCCGGGCGTCGGCTCATTCGCGATAATGCTCCAACCGCTGCCGGCCGACCAGAACGCACCCTGCGTGGCATCGTGGAAATCCATCGCACTGGCATCGTAGGCGGTCACGAAGGTCAATCCTGGCAGGCTAACCGGCGAATCGATCTTTACTGGCACAAGCACTCCGCACAAATTAATCGGAATGTTGTCGTCGATGCTGAGCAGCGGGTCGATGCCGCCTCCAACGGGCGTCAGAGGAAGGCCAGGCAAATTTGGAATCTGCGGCGTGGGCAGGAACACCGACTTCTGAGCGACAATCGAAGCGTCGATGCCTTGAATCACGCCGTTGCCGTCCACGTCGCCGACGATGACAGGGTCGGTCCAGTCGTGGGCGTAGTAGCCGGTGTCGAGCGGCCCGGTGATTGGCGCCGTGCGGGCAATGTAAGCGGCGTCGAAGCCGCTGTAGAATCCGTCGCCATCGGCATCGCCGAGGTAGACGTTCTTATGAACCGCAAAGTCTCCGATTGGTGTCTCGGCGGGCGGAACGACCGATCCCATTCCGTCATCAACGCCAAGGGTTAGATCGGTAATCCGCATGACCTCCGATGCGCCGTAAGCCGCGGAATTGGGAACCGAGGCGTCGATCAGCACGATCGGCGCGTCGCCCCCTGCGAGGGGAGTCACTCCGAACGCCACCACGTGCAGCACTCCCGTGTTGCCGCCGCCACTGAAGACGATTTGCCAATCCCCTGGCAGGCCGGAAACCAACGAAGCGCCCGCGACATTTAGTAGCGCCGGATCGTAGCGGAAGTTGAAGTCGATCGACCGTAGCAAGTTGCGGTTGCTGACGCTGACTGCCAACCGCGACAGGACGACCGTCGGATTGTCGTCCACGTGCTGGCCGGTGCCGCGGGCGAAGTCATTCACTTCGACGACGCGAGTGCCTACCACCACATTCACCGCAAAGCTATTGGTGTAATCGTCCGGCACTTCCGTGTCGTCCAGATCGCCGTCGCCGTCGAGCTTGCCGAAAGCATCGTGGAAGGCGGTTGAGCCGCTGACCAGCGTGACCGTGTAAGTGTCGTTCGCCAAGATGCCGCTGGTCTTGATGAAATGCAGCGTCTTGGTGCCGGCTTCCCAAACCATCGAACCGCTGACATTGCCGACGCTGTTGCCGACCAGCGTGACGTCGGCTGGATCGAAGCCGCCCGGCAAGCCGGAATATAAATTCAGAGGGGCCAAATTCGGCGCTCGGTTGAACGTCACGTCGAACCCGCTGGCATTGGACGAGAAGCTAATCACGCGGAGCGTGTCGTTAATGACGGTAATCGACGTTGAACCAGTCGCGGCGCCCAAATCGTCGTCGCGAAGTTGCACGTTAACCGTGAATACACCATCGACGTTGTAGGTGTGGTTTACGCTGAATGTGCCTCCGCTAACCGGGACCGTTTCGTCGTATACATTGTCGCCATCCCAGTCGATATCCAGTTGATGCACGTCGAGCGTGCCATCGTCGTGATAGGTGCCGCCGAGCGTGGTCGAAGTGAACTCGTTGATTGGCGAGCCGATATTGAGCGTGTCGATGACCGGATCGACATTGTCGACCGTCACATAGACCGTGTCGCTATCGTTGCCCAAATCGTCGTCGTCCACCGACAGACCAACGACGTACAGATCGCTGCTGGTTGCATTGCCAGGCGACGGTCCGTCGTCTAGATACGTATGGGTGAGCGTCAAGCTGCGCGTCGCGGCAACCCACACGTAGCCGGTGCCATTGGCGGCCGTACCGCTGGCGTCGCTGGTTCCAAGCCCACCGATGGTGTCGATCAGCGTGCCATCTTGCCAATCGACGTTGATGCTAAACACATCCTGAGTGCCGGGGTCGCTGATGATGGTGGTAATCGTGGCGAGGCCGCCTTCGTTGATCGTATCTCCGATTAACGAAGTCAACTGTGGGGCAACATTGTTGACCGTCACGCTGGTCGAATCGCCGAGCATCGCCCCCGTCGCAGGCATCCAGCCTTCCTGCACCGTGACAGAAACATTGTTCGCGTCGCTGCTCGTGCCGTTGCCGGGATATGGCCCATCATCCAGATAGGTGTGCATCGCAGGATACGCGAATACTCCCGGCACGAGATGAACGACATCGGTCACGCCGTCACCCCAATTGATCGTCAGCGTATGATCTTGAGCGTCGTTGGTGAACGAAACATTCAATGTGACGACGTCGTTTTCGTCGATCGGCGTCATGCTGAGATCGTCGATTACGAGATTCGTCAGCGAGGCATAGTCAATGAATCCAAGGCTCGAATCGTCCGCATCGTGCCATACGACATTTTCAATGCCGGCTGGCGTTGCATCGTTCCACAAATTACCGAACGCAGCCACATCGTATTCTGGCCCGGCAAAACCCTGCGGACCGGGATCGGAATACGCTCCGCCGGTGTTAAGGTTCACGATTGCGCCGGACAAAGCCGTCGCGGCGGCGGTGTAGCTGCTGAAATCGTTGCCGCCGGCGCTGATTCCCAGGCCGGTAAAGTTCGTGCCCTGATCGCCCAGATCGGCGATGCCGCCGTTTTGAATCAACGCGCCGATCGTGTTGCCGTTCAAGTCGTTGTTTTCAACCAGTGCCTTCCCGCCATCGACATCGATGCCGACTTGGTTGTCGTGAATGGAGTTGTCGTTGCCGGTGATCGTGGCGCTGGCATCGGCGCCTTCGATTTTGATCCCCACGCCTGCGATGTCGGTCGTCGTGATTTCGGTATCGTTGTCGATCGTGGCCGAAACCGCGGAGCCGTTCGTGTTCGAGGCGCTGTCCAGCACGTAGACACCGATCAACTCGGCCGTGACGTTCACGCCGCTGATGGTGATGTCGGTGTTGTCGGCGTCGCTGTTATAACCTTCGTAGTTGTTGACCCACACGCCGTAGCCCACGCCGCTGACCGAGCCGCCAGAAATCGTCAAGCTGCCGGTCGTCGGCGTATTCCAGACATTGTAGCCCGCCGTGGTTGCGATGCTCGTGGTAGCGCTGCCGTCGATGGTGTTGTTGATGAAGTCGGCGGAGACCGCCGTTTGCTGCGAGGAGATCAACATCCCGGCCCAGGTGGTGTTGATCGGCGCCGACGGGTCATCGACCGCCGTAATCGCATTGTCTTCAACCGTAAACGGCGATGCGTTGGCGTAATGCAAGTTGTAGAAGATGCCGCGGCGGCGGGCGGAAATCTCATTTTCGGAGATATTCGCCGTCGCGCCGGGGTTGGCCTGATAGAAATTGCCGGTCTGCACGCCGACCCGCACGTCCTCGATCTTGTTCTCGACGATATCCGCGTAGAAGTTGTTGTATATCAGCACGCCGATGCCCCAATCGAACGCGCCGAGGTTTTGGATTAGGTTGTGCGCGATCAGGTTGTTCGAGGTGGCTGCGTCGTTGGTAAAGTTGTAGAAATCGATACCCGTGTAGCTGAAATTATGAACTATGTTGTTTTCGACGGTGATGTTCCCCACGCCTTCGTACGAGGCGATGCCCTCTTCCGCGTCGATGTCCGCGCCGTTCAGCATGACGCCGCTGGTCAGGTTCGGGTTGTCGCCGTCGAGCGTCAGGCCGTCGATCTTCACGCCGCCGACTTCGACATAAATCAAAGTCGGGTAGGGGCTATTGTTCGGATCGGGATCGGAGATGTCGGGCAGCACCACCGTCTCGTCGGCCGGCGTCGTGGATCGGGTCCGCGCATCTTGCCCGGCTTGGGCTCCGAACAGAGTCAGCGCCCGATCGACCGTAATTTGCTGAACGTAACTGCCGGCATAGACAAAGATCGTGCCTCCGGCCGCCACCGCGTTGACGGCGTCTTGAATGTTGTCGAACTGGTCGTAGCCCATGGCGGTGCCATTGGCCACGCCTCCCGCCAAGCCGCCAGTGAGCGTCATCGAATCCCAATTGGCAACAACGTTGCCCGTTGCGCCGTCGGCATCGACACCATCGCCATCACTCGACCAGTCGTCATCGACAAAGACGACCGTTGGCGCCGGTGTCATGCCCGGCAAGGTGCCGTCCGGAGCGCGGGCCAGCACCACGTCGTTCCCCGTGCCACCCGTGTAGAACACGAAGAACGGTTCGCCGTTGACTAGAATCACGTCTCCGTTGGCTACGCCCGCAAACGTGCCGCCGACGGAATCGTTGGAGTCGTTGTCAATGAGGGTGAGCACATCGCCCTGGGTGGCCGTCACGCCGCTGCCCGCAGTGTTGAGCACTGCGCCGCCGAGAGTTACCACGCCATTGACGACCCATTGATCGTGATCGACGCCCGGAGTGTACGTTGGCGTGGAACCGTTGACTTCCATGAGCAGCGTATCATCGCTATCGAGCGTAACATCGCCGTTGATGGTAACTACGCCGGGGCTGGCGCCCACCGATAGTGTGACACTCTTGCCGGCCGTGCTGACCGACTGCGTATAGGTGCCGCTGGCGATATGCACGGTTCCAAGGTCATCGACGACTTCGATGGCGCGGTTGATGATGCTGCCGAAGGTGGACGTGACGAATGCCTGGCCATCCTGAACTTCGGCCCAGCCCTTGGCCGGCTGGCCGGAATTGTCGGGCTCGACATAGTGCAGGATGCGATCTTCGACTTCGTAAGCCTGGGCAATCGTCAAACTAGCGGCCGGCACAGCGACGCCGCTGTCCGTGGCCGTGTCCCAACGCGTATTCGTGGCGTCGGCTCGCAGGAACGCGAACGTATTATCGGGCGCAAACTCGAGGTCGTTCTTGACGGCGCTGCTGGCGGCCACTCCGTGGAAATAGGTGTTGCCCAGGTCCACGGTCGCCGGGCTGGCGAGCGTGCCGCTGCCGACGGCGTCGAACCGCAGCAGAGCGCCAAAACCGCCGGTGATTTCCGAGCTGGCTCCGCCCAGTTCCACGTCGTTCAAGGTAAGTGTTGTCACGTCGCTGTACCGCTGGATGCCGACGAATTGCGTGCGGTATTTGCCTGTGATCTTCACGTCGTCGAGCGAGACAGCGCCCATCGCAATCACGCCCGTGCCGTCGCCCGCCCCTACGCCGCGGAACTGGATGCCCAGGCGCGCCCCGAGCGCCCCGTCATTGGAGAGCGTCAGGTGTGACAGGCTGGCATCTTGGTTGTACAAAAAGAAGCCGATGTCGCCCGCGCCGCCGGTGTTGTAGCCGTTGTTGGTGAACGTCGAATTGCTGATCACCACGTGGTGTGCCGATGCGCCCGTCACGCCGTCGCCCTGCACGTACGCGCCAACGAGGTGCAGGCTGGTGAACGTCGAGCGGTCAATCGTCAGCGTGTCGAAGTTCGCACTGGCCGGTACGTTTACCCCCAGGTCGGCCACGTTGCCGCCGTTGACCCCGGCAAACGCAATATCCTGGATGGCGACATCGTCGGTCGGATTGGTCGAAACGACGTTCACGAGCGTGACGCCCGACGCCACTGCCGTGATCGTCGCGGTCGGCGTCGGGCCGTTGCCCTGGCCGTCGATTGTGACGGCGCGGTCGATGGCGACCGATTCCACGTAGGGGTTCACGCCCCCTTCCACGTTGACCACGTGTCCGCCCGGCAGCGCATCGACGCCGCGCTGGATCGATGAATCCAGGCTGCCGCCGCCCGGCTGCGTGATGTAGAGGTTGTTCGTGACCCAACTCACCAGGCCGTTCGATAGCGCCAAATCGGTATCGACTCGGTGATGCATCTTGTCTTCGATGCGATAGTCGTCGGCCGCGCCCTGGAAGGTGTTTGACGGCGTCAGCGCGGACAGGTCTTGAGTCGTTTGTAGATCGATGTAGAAATTCGAGCCGGCAAAGGTGTTCCCTGTCAGCACGCCTCCGTTGCCGATCGTGCCTCCCGTGACCAGCAGGTCGGTAGCGTTATTCGGATCCATCCCGCCGGCGAAATTGTTGTTGTCGATCGTGGCCGTGCCCCCGCTGACGCGGATGCCAGTCGCGTTGTTGTAAATGTGATTGCCATCGATCGTGACGCCGCCGCCGGTCACATCGATGCCGACGAGCGGATCGTCGATCGTGACGCCGCTGATGCCGACAGTCGCCGTCGCACCCATGTTCTCTTCCACAAGGATGCCCGTATCGCCGCCGGTGAAATTGCCGCCGCTAAACGTTGCGGAGGCATTCATCTGGCCATAGCCAAGGGTGTCGGTGGTGACGTAAGCTCCAGTGCCGCCGGCGTTCACGTTGACCGTGTTGCCGGTGAAGCTGGCCGAGCCGCCCATGCCGCCGAAGGCCGCCAAGCCGGTATCGACGCCGCTGATCTGGTTGTTCTCGACCGTGACATCTTTGTACGGCACGAACACGAAGATGCCGTAGCTACCAGAGGTGCCAAGCGAGATATCGTTGTTGTGAATCGAATCGGCCACACCGCCGGCGCCGCCGTTGTTGTCGGAGTGAACTCCGCTGCCCGAATTGGTGACCGTGTTGCCAGAAATCTCCGTGCCGTTTGACCAGTTCGTCGCAATCGCGTCCGCAGCATCAGACACCGTGTTGCCTGCAATCGTGCCGTAGCCGCCAAAGTTGAAGATGGCGATCGAGGCGGGATCGCTCTTGACGTTTGTCACCGTATTGCCTTCGAAGTCGAATGCGCCGGTGCCGAAGTCGTTGCCGTTGGCATAATAGATGCCGCGAAGATAGACATTCTGCACCGTGACGTTTTTCACTGCCATGCCGGTGAGCGACGTAGCCTGGTTCCAATTGGTGACGATGCCGGTGCTGGCTTCGATCGATCCCATGGCGCCAAGATTTGGATTGTCGCCGTCCACGGTCAGACCTTGGATCGTAATATTGTCCTCGTTGACCAGCAGCACCACGCTGCCCAGCGAGCCGCCCGTTGGATTGGCGACGGCAGGATAGACGAATGTATTGGTTTGTCCGGCACCATCGATCAACACGCTCTTGTTGACATCGACGTTTTCGTAATAGCTGCCCGCGCGCACATGGACAATGCCCGTGCCGTCGCCGATGACGGCATTTACTGCCTCTTGAATGGTGGTGAACTGGTCGTAGCCGAAGAACGTGCCGTCGGTCATGTCGCCGGGGTCGGCATCGACGCCCAGGCCGGTACCAATCCAATCGTCATCGACCCACACCTCCACCGGCGGCGGCGTCTGTCCCGGCGGATTGATCGCGGGAGTATAGAACACTTGCGTGTACTGCGCATCGTCGACCGTATGGAAGACCACTTGCTCGATGGCGCTGGGGTTGGCCGTGCCGAAGTTGTTGTTCCGGGCGTAAACGTCGACGTTGCCCAGCGCATCTTGATTCAAATCTTCGATCGCGTAATTGCCGCCGACGCCGCTGTATCCGACGAGAATATTCTGCCCGATGCTGTTGCCCAAGCTGGTGGGATCGCCATCAAGGCCGTTGTCAGAGCCTGCATCGACGGTCGCGTCGTTCTGAACGCGGATGCCCACTAAATTACCGGTCAGATCGTTGTTTTCTGCCCGGATTTTGCCACCGGCGGCCCACAATCCAACAGTACCGCCAGCGATCGAGTTGGAATCGAGAATCGCATTTCCAGCGGTTACGAGAACGCCGGCGTCATAGCCGGTGATAAAGTTCGTCTCTCCCATCCCTGAGCCGCCGATCGTCGCACTGCCGCCGGAGATCTGAATGGCTGCGCCTGCCGAACTGCTGAACGTATTTCCCCGGATGGCGTTGCCGTTGTTGTTGACCATCAAGTCGGCGGTTGTCGTTCCCATCGTGGAACTAGCGAATTGATTGCCCGTGATGGTGTTGTTTGCGCCGCGAGCCCTCAAGCTGTAAGCGGTGCTGGTGGTTGTGCCAGTGAATTGGTTGCCGGTGATCATAGTGCCAGTCGCATCGATCGTCACAAGTACGTTGCCTTGCTCGTGAGCGGCGACGGGCGCGCCGGAGTTGTCCGTCAAGCTGATTCCACCGGCCGTTCCGTTGATCTGGTTATTGGAAAAGTCGATGTCCGACTTGAGAGCTGAGTTGCCGAAAACAACGAGTTGCCTCGGCACGTTGGGCAGAGTGAATTGCGCGCCGAATCCAGCGCCGCCTGGGTTCGGACCCGTGAACGTCTGGCCCGAAAAGATGTTATGGTCGATGCTCAGGCTCGCAATTGTCGCGCTGTATTCCGAAACAAGCCCATGATCGCCATTGGCGACAACTTCATTCCAGCGAATGTCCATGCCGCTGTGGCTGCCAGAAATGTAAATCGCGCCGTTTTCGATCCCAGCAAGGCCATTGTCGATCCCCTGGATGACGAATCCACCGCCCAATGGGCCGCCGATATTGACGTCGGTCGTGCTGCCGGAAATCACGATCGTGCCCAGAGCACCGGCACCGGAAATACCTTGAATTGTGGTCGCCGTTCGCCCCGATGCGGATAGGAGCGTAAGGTTTTTGTTGATTGCAAGGTTTTCGACATAAGTTCCCATCTCGACGTTGATGGTGTCGCCGGTGTTAGCGGCGTTGATTCCACCTTGGATGCTGGAGTCGGTCGAACCGACGCTTGGCGTCGTCACATAGACATTGTCTTCCACCCAATAGATCAGACCGGCGGAAGTATCGTCCGAATCGACCGGGTGGTGCATCTTGTCTTCAATGCGGAAGTTATCGGCCTCATCGAAGGTTTGAGCATTTGCGCCGAAAAGGTTGAAGCTTTGAGTGCTTTGGTTGTCGATGAGGAACGAATCTCCGGCAAAGCTGTTCCCCGCGCCAATCGCCAAAACGCCCGTCGTGTTGATGATCAAGTCGGTATCGTTATCGGTCGCACCATCGAAGTCGTTGCCCGTAACTGATCCACCGGCCGAGCCGCCGAAACGAATGCCGATGTCGTTATCGTAGATATGATTGCCGGTGATTGCCGCGGTGCCTGCGGTGACGTCGATGCCAACCGCATTGCCGTGAATCGATCCGCCGTTACCGGAGATCGTCGTTGTGCCGGCGGTCTTGATGCCAGTAGCAAAGCCGACCATGCCGTTGTCGTCGGTTGAATCGTCGATGTCGACGATCGAGCCGGATCGCACGTCGATACCAGTTCCAACGCCCAACATGGCGCCGGTGTTGGTCATTGAATTGTCGCTGAAATGCGCCAGACCGTTCGATTGAACGAGGAACCCGGTTCTCACGTTCGTGAGCGTATTGCCAATGATTTGGACCGGTTGATTGCCCGCGAAGTTTTCGCCGCTCAGCCATTGCCAACCGACGTTCGCACCATCGACGGTGTTGTTGGAATAAGTGACGGTGCTCGATGTTCCAGAGTGCGAAGTAACACGGAAGGCACGTTGCAAATTCAGCGTCGGATCGTTGCCGGAATCAAGATTGTGGAACTCGTTGCCGCTGATCGTAATATTTTTCGTGTGCGCGTGGCCGTTGTCCCAAACGCCAATGATCACTTCCGGATCGGCCGATTGCGCGCCAAGCACGTTGAAAATATTGCCGGAGATTTGCAGGCCCTCATAGGCGGCGCCATTCGTATCGGACAAGATCCCCTGTGAATTGGCGTAATTGCCATTGCCAGAATCGCTGACGCCGGTGCCGGGGAAGCCGATCACATTGTTCGAGACGGTAATGTTGTCGCCAAAAGACAGGTGGATCGCGACATTGATGTCTTTGCCTGCACCCGGCTCGATATCGTCGTTGGTGGTGCTGTCGATGCCCGCGTGAAAGTCCGACGGCACAAGAATGTGATTTCCGGTGATTGTCGTGTTGTCGTAGGCGTGATTGCCGCCGGCGCCGTAGAAAAAGCCGATTGCATTTTCGAAGTCTTGAATGTCGAGATCGGAGATCGTCCAGCCGGTATTGGGGCCCCCGCGGAAGGCCAACATGCCGCCAGCATGGCCAACCTGTTCGCCCGGCCCTAAGATTGTCGCACCGCCGATGCCACCCAAAGCGGTGAAGGTAACGCCATCGAGGCCAACAGGCACGCGAATCGAAAAATCGTCACCGCCACCGCTGACACCGTCGTTCCCCAGTGCCCACGATGCGGCGGCGTTTGTTTCTGTCCAATCGAACGTTCCCAGCAGGTAAATGTTGAAGTTATCGCCAGCGGCTTCGACGGCATTCTTAATGCGCGTGTAGTCGTTGTCCGTCGCAGTCGGCGTCGCCGCCGGCGTGACGTAAATCGTATTGGCGGTGAGCAGCACCAGTCCGAGCGTGCCGTCGTCGATTTCGTCAGTGATCTTATTCGTGGCCGCGAACAATTGCGGCGGCGTCATCGAGCCGACGTTGATACCGTCGAGCGTTAGGTTCGTACCGTCGAGGTCAAGATTGTCGAACGCGCTATTGGCCAGCGTGATGTAGTCTCCGCTGGTACCGCTAATCGACAAGTCGTTTAGGTCTAAACTGGTAAGGCTCACCGCTGCGCCGTCGAATTTCAGGCCTGTCGTACCGCCGCCAACGACGTTGCCTGAGCCGACAGCAATCGCTCCAGCGCCGGTGACGAGTACGCCCGTTGTATTGCCGGTCAGCGTGCTGGCAGTGACATTTGCCGCGCCGCCGCTGACGAGTACGGCAGTGTCGAGGTTCGAAATCGTGTCGCTGATGGTTGCTTTGCCGCCAGCGACCTGAACACCGGTTACCAGATCGGCATCGTAAGTGTTATCGCCATTGACGCCGATCTTCACGTCATCGAACGTGCCGGGCAAATGGTCGGCCACGACGACGGCCGTGCCGCTCGATCCAGTGGCCGCATTGAAGGTGTTGTTCTTGATGTCGGCAAACACCGGTAGCGATGCGCTGTCACCGCCGCTGGGAGCATCGGAATCGACCACGACATGAACAAACGCGTTGCCACCGAGAGCCGGCTGCGAGGGAAGTCCCGTCGCCGGAGTGAAGGTGTTTCCATCGATTGTTAGGCCGTTTGAGTTGCCCGACAAAACGCCGATCACATCGCCGGTGAAGGTATTGCCAAGCACTGTGACGGGCGATGTCGCGCCGTTCCAGTTTTCATTGATCACGAGGCCCGTTTGAATGCCGGCCGGATCACCCGCGGTCGGCGTGAAGTGGTTATTGCTGACCGTTATCGGCGCGCTAGTGTTTGGACCAGCAATTACGACGCCGCCGCCCCCCGCGCGGTGTTGCCCGATGAAGTCGTTATCGTCGATCAGCGATGAGCCGCCGGAGGCAAATTGAAACTGCAGGTCGTTGGTGGCGCCCGCGAAGACGTTACCGGTGATTTGTACGTTGGCCTGGGTGATCCAAACCGCGCGCTGGAAAAAACTGGCCGCGCCGCTGATGGCGGCCACCGACACCTGGTTGTCTTCGATCGTCACCGACGGAATTCCGCCCGCCGGGCTGTCGTAGAGCACGATACCCGCAGCCGATGTCGTCAGACTCGGCGATCCGCTCCACAGGCCGTCGCTTGTTCCGATCGAGGTAATACGATTGTTCTCGATCGTTAGCCCGTCGAACTCCGTCTGCACCGCCCCGATGCCCACTGGGGCGATCGGTTGTCCGCTGCTGAAATTTTGATTGACTTGGATCTCAAGGCCGTCAATCGTGACGTCGGTCGAGTCGATCGAAACAATGGTCTGCTGCGTTCCACTGGTGCGCATCAGTTGAGTGCCAAGCGCCGTGGCCGCTTGCAGCCTCAACGATTTGTTGACCAGCACCGTTTCATCATAGCTGCCGTTTTCAACTGTCACGATGCGGCTGCCGCCGGTTAACGAACCATCGGCGATCAGGTTCACGCCTTCCTGCACGCGGAAGCCGCTCGTCTGCTGACCTAGCTTTGTGACGTGAACATGCGACTTGTCAGCCTCGAACCCGCGCGCGCCGCTATCGAGATCCGCACCGCTGTCGAGATACGGAGTAAAGTCGATCAATCCCAGCGTTCCGGCGGCCACCGTTCCTTCGACGCTCGATCCCCACCAGTTGCCCGAAGCATCGACGACGGCGGCCGTGGCGTTTTCAACGCCGCGCACCGTATTGCCCGCGAGATTGCTATCGTGGATCGTCGCGCTGCCGGTGGCGTTGACCAACAAGCCGCGCGTGCTGTTGGTGAGAATACTGGTCAAAATGTCCGCATGGCCGGAAGATACAATCACTGAAGCAGCCGTTGTGCCAACACCGGTGATTTCGCTCGTCGAGATATTCGCATCTCCCAGCGAACTAACCTGCACGCCAAAGATCGCCGCGCCGGAAATGATCGTCGAGAGGGCATCGAGCGTGCCGCCATCGACCCACGCGCCCACGAGTCCGCCAATGATTGAACTGGCGTTCAGATCCAGATTACCGAAGACGTGAATGCCGTTGGTGCTAAAGTTGGTGATGTCGAGATCGGAGATCGTGACATTGAACCCGGCCAGCACATCCATGCCGGTCATGGCACTGCTAGCGTCAAGGTGAGTCAGCGCATCGCTCTGGCCATCGATGGACACATCTTTGTTGATGCTGAGGGCGCCGCTGAAGCTGCCGGCGAGTACATGAATCGTGCCGCCGGTGGCCACAGCCGTGAGGGCCGATGCTGTGTCGCTAAAGGCGTTGTACCCGTAGATTTTGCCCGATACCAAATCGTCGCCATCGTCACCGTCCGAGCTGACACTGTTACCGTAGGCCAATGTGCCCACCCAATCGTCATCGACCCACACGTCCGATGGCGCGTCGACCAACAAAACTGCGTCGTCCGCAGTATAACTAAATGACATCGGGATGCCATTGAGCATGGCACTGGCGGTCGAAAACGTACCCGAACGCACCGCGCCGTCAATCATCGTGAACGAGTCTCCAGGCAGCGGTACATAGCTGCCAGTGACATTGACTGCGGCCCCGCCGAGCGTCGCGGTCCCCGTGACCACAAAATTGTCGAACTGCGTCGCCGAATTAGTCCCTTCGATTTCGATTTCGAGCGTATCGTCGCCGTCGAGCGTTAGATCGCCATCGACGGTGACTTGAGCTGGGCTGGCGCCTGGCGCGAGGGATACTGCATTGGACGTTGCATCGACGTTGCCAACATAGGTGCCGGCGAGAATCCGCACCGTACCGCTACTGCCTGTGGAATCCACTGCTTCTTGAATGCGGCCTGTTGCGCCAGTCTGCGCGCCGGCCTGCGTAACAAGAAGGGTTGAATGGCTTCCTTGGAAGCCAAAGGTACCTTGACCGAGTGTCGTTTCTACGTCCGTGTCAGTCCCGACATCCAGCAACGGGGAAATGTCGAAGTTTGCAGAAGCAGGCCCGGCGATGTCAGGCTGGCCTCCAGGCGGCGTTGCCGTGCCGCCATAGACAACAGGAATCAGGCTGGAATACGCAGGTTCGGCGCTGTTAGCCGTCGTGATTACTGGGGAATTCGCCCCAAACCAATTGCCACTGAAGTTTTTCAGGTTGGTCGTTCCCGGCGCTGGCAGCGATCCACCGCTTTGCCGATCAACGATGCCGCCGTACCAGTTGCCACTGATGTTGTTATTGCTGAAATTGCTATTTAGTGCTGTCTGAACAGGGCTGTTCGACCCGCCGCTGGCGTCGAGAAACAAAATGCCGACGGTGCGATTATCGGTAATCTTGTTTTCCACAATCGTCAGATTGTCGGTCTGATTGCGGAAGATCATCCCTGTATGGTTATCGACAATTTCGTTGTTGCGGACCGTGTGGCCGCTGCTGTTGTTGATGTCGATGCCGGTACGGTTGCCGGTAATCAGGTTGTCGTGAATCAGCATGCCGCTCAGGCTTTGGCCGATGATGGCAATGCCGGCTGAATTAAGATTCGAGTCGTTCCACTGGGAGACGTTGTTTCCTTCACGTGTGATGGTGAAGCCAGAAATCTCGACACCGCTTGCGCTGATGCGCACGGTCGCGTTGTCGCCGCCGATCGCACCGCTAATGGTCGAGGACGCATGGCCGGCGCCCTGCAAACTGAGGGCCTTGTTGACGTTCACATCTTCGATGTACGTGCCGGCAGCCACGCTGACCGTCGCACCGCTGGCTGCGATGGCAATCGCGTCGGCGATTTGGGCATTGTTCGACAGCACATGGACCGCCAGCGTTCCCGTCCCGCCGCTGATCGTCGGCGCTACGAGGTCTGCATCGAGACTCACTTCTGGCACGTCGAGCGTGATGAAGCCGGCCACCGACAGCGATTTAGTGACTTCCAATTTGTTGCCGCCGGAAATCTTCAAACTATTGGTCGGCGTTGTGAATCCGGTCAACTCAAACGTGCTATTGGTGCTCCGCAACTGCAATCCGCCCATGCCATCGTCTTCCAGTACGGCCTCTGCACCGGCAGGCAAGGTGAAGTCGGCATCGGCAATCGAGCCGACATTGACCAATACCGGCTCCAAGTCTTCATAAACAACTGTCGTTGCCGGCGTCGCGCCAGGGCCGTCCTGGTCGAAGATCAAGTCGCCATCTTTTTGGCCGGAATAGTGCCATTCAACCTTGACAAAGTTAATCGTCGCGGCATCAATGTTGACCGTATCGTGCCCATTGTCGCCGCCGTCATAGTCAATTCCAACTCCAGTGACGAGCGTCGAGCCGTCTAGGGTAAGTGCATCGTCGGCGTCATCGCGCCCGGTGACAGCGATATCGGTTACACTGCCGACCGCATGCGTTGGAATCAGAGGCGTTTTGGCGAAATCGCTGGAATCGTAAACAACGAAGTCGCCACCGATCACTTCGATCGTTACCTGCCCGTTGGCAGCCGCAAAGACACTCGAATCAATCACCAACTGCTCGGCCATGCCCGTGACTGTAAACATTGTCGTTCCAGGGATCGTCGGTGCAGGGCCATCGCTAACCGTCCAATTCGACGATTCATAAACAACCGCGCGAATGTCGCCCGGCCCGCCAGACACCGTTCCGAGATTGTTGAGCACGGCGTCGTCAACTTCCGGATTAAAGCCAGCAAACGAGGTGTCGCCATCGGTGAAAATAGTCGGCTTGGCCGAAGTTAATGAGGAGCTTGAGTTCAAATCCCAATCCGCTAATCCATGCATCTGAAACCCTGTGACCCAGCTCGACGCAGTTCCCGAAGTCGGTCGATTCGCAAATCCGCCGTTGTAAATAAATATCTGGTCTCCACTTGACGATAGCACCGGCAAGTCGCTACCTCCGGCGAAGGAGGTGATGCCGTTTGAATAGGTGGTGTTAGCAAAATCGAGTGAAATCTGAGTACCGGCCGCAAGCGTTGAATTAATCTGGAACGTTGTTTCCCCTTCCGTCGTTCCTCGGAATCCGGATTGACCCGAAAGCCAGCCTTCATCAGTGACGGTGAACTGCGTTCCTGCATCGACGGGCTTCAAGAGAGCGATGGAAATCTTGTTGCCGTCCGATGCATAGCCCGTAATCGCCATATCGCCCAAGCCGAGAGTCGTTGTCAGCAACTGCCGCGGCTCAAGGCTCTCGACGTGTAAGCTCTCCGGTTTGCGATATCGCCGTGTCGGCCGATCGGCTCGCGGCGATTTCTTCGCGGAACTTCTTGCCTTGCGCGTCGGTGCGGCAGATTTCACCGAACGTGCCGCGGTCGAGCGGCGCTCGCCGAAAATCGACGTCCAAAGCCCGCGGCTGCGGGAAGCCGTCCAGAAATCGGTGCGCAGCAGGCGTGGAAATCGGCTACGGAAGCGATCCAGGCTGCGGCGAAGGATGCCGGATTTACGTGCGCCTCGACGCGGCGAAGTTCGATTGCGTGTCATGTTTCGGTTCCCTGTGCAAGTGCAAACCCAAAGGTGAGATTTCAGTTCTGTGAAGTATCAGATGCTAGGCAGCAGCAATATCTGCGCGAATCTGAGATGCATTTCGTGGACAATGCAAGAATTCCTGATGGACTGTACCCTCATCCCCTCATCAAAAGTTTCCGTACTTCGTAGGAGCAGCGAGAATGTCCCGCCTGCGGCGTTGTGAACAGCGAATTCCGATCGCAATCGCTTTACACGGCCTGCGAGTCGCTAGATGACGACGGTGGTCCACCGCCGCCAGAGGAGGTGATGAGCAGTTGAACGATGCGCCATTCAATCCCTAAATAGTGCGCACCATGCAGGCCTTTTGCTTGGCGCGAATGCCAGCGGGCTGGAATAACTCTCTGATGTCGTTTCATGCTGCCACCAACATACATGGAAGAATTTCAAAGTCGATGCTAAGTTGGGCAACAGGCCAAGTCAACAAAATTGACGGGCCCGACGCTGAAAAAAGTGGGATGGATTTCCCACGAATCCGCGATTCCGCCTGCATAGGGTTTAGGCAACAATCGCCAACCTTAAGTGGTCTCTCGCGATGTGTCGCCTGCGCGCAGCGAGAACCGGTAGGGCTGCTCCAATTGGACGGTCACCAAACCTGTTCCTGGCAGGCCAGACGCCTCTATCGACCCTCCAAGGACCGAGTGAACGAATCCGAATTCAACGATTCTCAAACTGCCAATCTACGTTGCCAGTTGAATCGATTACGTGCACACGAAACGGTAAACCGATACGGTCGTAGAGATTCCCTTCTCGCTGCTGCTCAAATCAATGATTTCAAAATCCGCAGCGCGGCACCTTTCTCTTTCGTAACTGATCGTTCAAGTGGCTTACCA
Organism: Pirellulales bacterium; assembly: GCA_020851115.1. Classification (GTDB taxonomy): domain Bacteria; phylum Planctomycetota; class Planctomycetia; order Pirellulales; family JADZDJ01; genus JADZDJ01. The sequence goes on along the minus strand of JADZDJ010000247.1, from coordinate 24,510 downwards.
CTAGGGCGACCAATCACGGAGAGCACAACAAACGGCGCGTGCAAAGGTTGGAATAATGCCCGTCGTTGGAACCTCAGGTAGCTGCATCAAAGATGATGTATCAGGCGGATTCGGCAATCTTCCTTCCTCTTGTACGTTCTGCTGTTGCCTCTCCGTGACTGGGCGTCCCTGTGGCTCCCTATCCATTGGCTGCCGCGTGATCCTCGCGCGGCACCTTTCTTATCGCGAACTGCAGATATTTCGTTTGCATCTCATTCGAATATCTGTTAGTGACAACTCACACTTTTTCAAGAATTGCCCGATCGTGGATTTACTATGTCGCGCCACGCGCGGTTGGGGTAATTCGCTTTTGAATGTTCGTTTCTAGCACGCCGAACGCTTGCTCGTGGCGCTGAATCGTCATCGCCAATGCGCTGAGCAGCCGCTTCGCCGTGTAAAAGTTCGTAACCAGGCGTTGGTTGATCACAATCGGCTCGGTCGGCACGCCAACCGGTTGCGGATTAAGCGCGAAATCGATGATCAGCTCTTCCGGAGTCCCAGTGACCCGACAAAAATTCGCATAGCAAGCGTGGGCTTTTGAGTCATCGACCTTAATTTGTGGGGCAGGGTTTTGGGGAGCGGCACCAGTTTCCGCTTCCGCGGAACGCGCGCCAGCTTCAAGTTCTTTATCTGTCTTCATTGACAATTCACAACTCCATCTAAGCGGTGTTCAGAAAATATGGTTGCAACACTAGGACCATAAGAAACCGACATGCAAGAAGTGTTACTATAACCCTCAAAGTTTAGCTGTCAAGCATCTGGTAGTAATTTTGGGGGCCAGTGCATGTCCGAGCGAAAAATCAAAAAAGGCGGGTCGGCGGCCCCCTGTTTCTTCAAGTCAGAAACACCAGTTGATCTGGTGGTTCTGGCTACTGCCTGTCCTGTGGCGCAGTACTTTCGATGATTTGAGAGTCACGATTCCGGCAACTCGCGGCATGATGCGCCCGCCATGACTTGGTGGATAAACCAGTCATTGCCGGCTTATTTCTTCAGATCGAGGCCACAGCGCCAAACGCCAGCAGGAAATGTAACTTCTGATTTCGACGAGACTTAAGATAAAGCGAGGGTGACGGGACTTGAACCCGCGACCTCCAACGTGACAGGCTGGCGCTCTAAACCAACTGAGCTACACCCCCGAAACGCTTTCTCTGCAAGCACTTAGGGCTTTCGTCGAACCGACCGCGGCATTGCGGCGATAAGCGGCCCGGAAACCAGAAAGAAAATTATATCCCACGAGCGGCGGCTCGCAAGTGTGCGAAGCTTTTCACCCCGATGTCGCCTGTCCGTAACCTAAGCTTGCATAGGTTGGGCAAATACCGTTACCCCGCCAAGCATTGAGTCCGCCGATCGATTGCCGGAATCCATTTATGGCCGATCTATACCGAATCATTCTGCATTGGTTTGAGAGTCTCGATAAGCAGGAGTGGCTGTTGGTTCTGATCGGGGCGGTAATTCTCGGGTTTGTGGCGTTGCAGGGATTCGGGTCTCGGTCGAACTATTGACTAATTTTATCGCGGCAAACACGTTGAGGTTGAAGCACGATGGTGCTGTTTAGTCAAATCGATTGGTCTGTCGTTCACCTGCCGATGCCGGTCGCGCTGGCGGTGGTCGCATTCATTGGATATCTGGTCGGACGTCGGAAGCGCGAGGAGCAAAGGATCGACGGCGAGGCGCAGTCGCGCCGCGAGTTGAAACGAGCGCAAGGCGTTGCAAAAGAACTCGAGCGCATTGCCGAGTCCGTCCGCCGCGGCATCGCAACCCATCATTCCAGTGTGCTGAAATTCAAGGAACGAGTTTCAACGCTCGGAGGAGATCGGCAAGACGCAGCCTGGCAAGAGCTATGCTGCGAGGCAGAAGACATGCTCAAGCCGACCCTCAAATTGGCGGCGCAGTTGGCGACGGCCTACGACGAAATCCGACAGCAGTCGAACAATCTCATGACATTTACCGAGGTCCGCACGGATCCGCTTACCGGTGTCAGCAACCGCCGGGCGTTGGACGAAACGCTGGAATCGATGTTCGCCATGCTTCACCGCTACGAACAGCCATTCGGCCTGTTGCTGCTCGATATCGATCACTTCAAGCAAGTCAATGATGAACAAGGCCACCTTTACGGCGACCGAATGCTGAAATCGGTGGCTCGGCTGATGGACGAAAACGTCCGCGACACCGACATTGTCGCCCGCTACGGCGGCGAAGAGTTTGTCATCGTGATGCCACAAACGGCGCTCGAAGGAGCGGCGTCGTTTGCGGATCGATTGCGAAATCGAATCGAAGAGCAACTTCCGCTAACTGTTAGCGCCGGAGTAGCGCAAGCCGGCGAGGGAGACAACCCGCAAACGCTGCTGGCCCGCGCCGACGCAGCGTTGTACGGCGCTAAAGCAGCGGGTCGAAATCGCGTCTATCGCCACACAGGTTTAACCGTGGAGGATATGCCAGAAGCGGCTCTCGACGAATCCACGCTGTCGGTGGCAGGTTAAGCGATTGGGTGGCCTAACGCGCGCAGAGCAGGTTATAGCACACCTTTCGCTGGATCGTAGCCTAGCTGCTCGGCGCGCCGAAAATCTTGGTCGGCTTCCGAATCTTGCCCTAGTTTCCGATAGATCAGTTGACGGTGGTGATACATTACCGCCAAACTTTCGTCCAGTTCCTGCAGTTCCCGCAGCAAAAAAACTCGTCCATTCGCTGCGCGGAACTGCTGACGCATCAAGTTTCTCTTGTCATTTTCAGTGATCTCGATCGCGCGGCCCATCTCTTCGAGCGCTTCCTTGTCTCGATCGAGCAAATGCAATAGGTAGCCGCGAGTGTCGATCATGTTGGGCCGGTCGCCATCCAGTTTGAGGGCCGTTTCAACGTCGGCGAGACCAGCCTCAAGTTCGATGCCCAAAATTGCTCGCGCATACGCCCGCGCGTTCAGATTCTCGGCGTCGCGAACATATTGAACCGACCGATTTGCATCCGACATGGCTTCGGCCTGACGCCCCAGTCGGACGTAGACCCAGGCGCGCATCGAGTACGTTTTTGACAACAGCAGCGGCATGCGACGGCGCACTTTCGAGATCTTATTGTTGCTAAGCAGTTCGATGGATTTGGAAAAGTCGGCTAAGCTAGCGTCTAAATCATTGCCTTTTTCTCTCCATAGCGCTCGGTAAAAGTAGAGTTTCCAGTCTGAGGGGCTCCATTCGATTGCTTGATTTAACCCGGCCAGCGCCCCATCCAGGTCGCCAGCGTAATACTTCTGGAACGCCTGCGCGCTGAGCCATTCAGCCAGCTTAGAGCGGCCAAAATTGAGAATGTCCCGACCGAAAACCGCAGGAATGACAACTGCCACCAAGACGGCAATCAACAGCCAACGCTTGGCTTTCAGGCTGACTTTGGGGCGTCGCCCGGGCTCGTCATCGAAGTATTTCAAATCCTCGAAACGCGGAGGGACTGGAAACCCTTGATCGTCATACCTGCGAAAATCGGTAACCATGGCAAATCGGACAAGAACTGTGATCGATGCTTCCTACCTAATAAGCATAGATAGTCGCCCGCTCACTGCCAAGCGAAAGCCCCCAAGAGTACGTTGACGCCCCGACCGACTCCGCGTAAATTGCAGGCACGTGACGGATCGACTCCGACGCCGAAACCGAATGCAACGCCCGGGTTCTATCCTGCCCGGCCTCAACGTTGCCAATATTTTTGAGGAGGATGAACCCATGCCGCTGTTTGAGGTTGAGACCGATTCGCACATCATCATTACCTGGGCCAATAACGACGACGACGCTACTGTGGTAGCCAATCAAGCTTATCCTGGCGAAAAAGTGCTGCGTCTTACCAAGCGGCCGCGAGACACTTGGGTGATTTCTAAGTCGGTGCTGGGCATCACCGGCCACGTGGATATTTGCCACACGGCACGCGATTGCCTGAATAAAGCGCACGGCGACAAAGTTCACGCCATTCGCATCTACATGCACGAAACCGGCGAGGATCTGGACCGCGCGCGAAAAGTGATTGAATCCAATATGGTGATGGGCTGGTAGCCGTCGTGCAACTTCACATCTGCTAACGTTCTGCTGACAGAGAATCGCCGTAGTCGCTCAATGATGAGGTGTGTGTCGTGCTGCGGTTCTCTGCGCGGTCGTCAATAATTCGCTTGCGAATTGGTACTGTTCGCCAGGAATCTGCTTTCTCGACGGCGCTTCCTCATACGAATCCGCGTTGGAACATACACCCCTTACCGGACAGAGGGCGACCGCAATTTTGACGCTCCGATTGAGCGTTAGTCCAATCGTGATGGGGCGCCAAATCTCGAAACGCGATGCACTGATGACCTACTTCGTTGACTTCTCTCTGCGCTGTGACATGCTGGCACAAGGTCATGTAACGCACGGAGGAAGCAGACATGTTTTACGCTTCACGACTTCCGCCCGACGGCGATGACCGAGCTGCAAATGGCTAGGGTGCCGGAGAGAGGGGCCAGCTTCATGGTCGTCGCTTCGCGCGAGGTATCCGTCGGCATGATGAGAAATTGGTCCAGCTCGCGACCGCCAAACGGAACGTAGAAACGCGAATCGGCAGCGGGGCGACTGCCGTCCGCGCTGGTCAACGGTCTTGGCATGCCTGTTGAACGCGTCTGAAAATGAGGCCACTTGACGAGCCTATTAAACCATCGCAAACTACGATTGCATAATACTTTGCGAGAGTGGCGGAATTGGCAGACGCGCTGGACTTAGGATCCAGTGCCGCAAGGCGTGTGGGTTCAAATCCCTCCTCTCGCACTATTGCCCATTGGCCGGCGCACATGGCTTACGGCAGCCAGATCCCTCGCTCGCCGATCTCAAATCGTACGATTTCGTCGCTGGCCTTGCTGCCGCGATGTTTGGCGATGTGCATCGCACGGCTGAGCTTGTTGCCGTCGCGCACTTTGCCGAGTTGGATAATCGTGTTTGCGTTTGCTAGCACATCACCTTCGTCGAGCGGACGCCGGATGAGTTCTTCGAGCATTGTCTCGGCCGATGTGTACAACAGCAAGCAGCCAATCTGCTGGTGGTCGTAAGCATGAAGTTCGATCGTCGCAGCGTTGGCCGCGTAGCGCTCACGGAACAGATCGCGAGCGACCCAATCGAATTCTTTGCGCAGGATTTGGTGATAGACGTATTCGAACAATTCAAGTTGAATCGAATCGCTCGGTTTGCCGACCGGCTCAATACCGTCGATGACGGCGCGCCGCACGCCTTGGCTGAAATTGCCGTAAAAAAAAGCAATGGCAACCGCCAGTCGCGCGGTAAGCTCCGCCTGCCAATCGTGCCAGGCGTCAAAGTCGAGGTCGCGTCGCGTGACTCGTTTGCCGCGGCGGTCAAAAATGTGTAAATAGTCGGCGTAATCGCGGCCTTCGGCAAAAAAACTGTCGAGCGCAGGCTTTGCCGCCGTCTCGGCCACAACCAGCTTACGGCCAAACATTCGCTGGGCATATTCAATGTGGCACTGCGAATCGCCGCGGGCGGTCATGTCGAAAACGATGCCTCGCCGACCTTCCTGCTCGGTGCCGGCTTCGGAAAATTGTAAGCCAAGCTGAGTCTTGCCAATGCCCGTCGCACCGACGACAACGGTTAAACGCCCTGCAAGCAGGCCGCCATCCAATTGTTCGTCGAGCCGAGGGATGCCGGTGGAAAGTCGGTGCATGGAAGATGCGCCAACAGCGGGTCGTTTGATGGCGTCAAATTGGCCCCTGGGCAGTCAGAAGCAGTAAGGATGCCGAAAAACTGAGCGGCGATCCGGTCGAGCTCGTATTCACGGCACTGCGCGAAGCACAGATTTGCTTGAAGCGACGAGCGCCGCGTTACTTTTGCTTTGTAGCTTTCATGTGCGCCGAAAGGCGAGACTTCAACCGGGCGGCTTTGTTCGGATGAATGATCCGCTTAGCGGCGGCGCGGTCGAGCTTTTCGGCGGCGACGCGGAACTGGGATGCGGCATCGTCGATTTTGCCGGCGGAGGCCGATTCGCGGACTTTGCGGATTTCGGTTCTCAGCTCGCTCTTGGTCGAACGATTGCGGGCGTTTCGCTTGATGCTCTGGCGAAGACGCTTCTTGGCACTGGCAATGTTGGGCATGCGGGAGGGTTCGGGGTTCGGGGTTCAGGGTTCGGATAGCAGGGCCACCAGCATGGTTCGCCAAATCGATGGACGATGGCGACGAACACTGTACCCTGAACCCTGAACCCTCAAATGGCGAATCACTCTTTATTACGTTCCCGGGCGATTTTGTCTAGCCGTTCGGCAACATCGCGGTAGCCAAAATCCAATTCCGCCAGCAGACTGAGATGCTTTTCGGCGTCGGTCCACTTGCTGGGGTCGTTAGTGGCCATCCCCATCGCCAGCACACCGGCCCGATAGAGGGCCTTTTTGCGATAATCGATGTCTTTCTCTGGTATTTCCTCGATGGCCTTCAAGTATTGTTGCGCGGCCAAGGGATACTGCTTAATTTGCTGAAAACACTCTCCCAAGTCCAGCAGCACCACCCCTTTCCGCTTGGGGTCGGTGCGAGCTTCTTGCAGCAATTTGATCGCGTCGCTGAAGTTGCCGGCCTTTTTCAGTCGCACGCCAAGTTCGTATTTCCAGTGGGTATTCGTAGGATAGCGATCGACGCGGCTGCGATAGACTTCAATTTCCTGACGAATGAGTTCCACGCGCATCCGCTGCGCCAGTTCGACCGCCTCCGATGTTTTTTGTTCGGCGGCTCGTTTGTCGGCAATCAAAGATTGCCGCTGAGCCTTGCGAAGCTGGACGTCTTCGAGTTGCTCGCGAATGGTGACATCGCCGCCGCTGGCTTCGAGCGCTCGCTGCAGCGTGACTTCCGCATCTCCCCATTTTTCTTCCTTCCCATAAAGATCGGCAAGCTCCACGTACAGGGCGATTTCGGCCGGATTGGCTTTGATTTTTTCAATGAGGCGTTGGGCAGGAGAAAGTTGCTGCGAGTTGCTCGCCACGCCCGATGAACTGGTGGCTTGTTCGGCGCCGGCGTTTCCTTCAGCGGCCGCCTGCTTTTCCATCCGCGCGTTTGTTTTGAGCATGGTCTTTTGGACCTGCAGATTCGCGATTTCGCGATCGGCCTCTTCGACATCGGCTTTGGGAGCCGTCCGTACGCGAGTCCAGCAAACGATCGCCTGGTCGTAGTCGCCGAGCTTCGACAGCGCGATAGCGGCTTCGCGATTCACATCGCCGCTTTTTTGATCGGCGTTCAAGCCCCCCTTAAGATAAGCAAGCTGCGTATCGCTATGGCCGAGCATTTCGCAAGCCTTGGCCATGCTCAATAGTGCCGAGATGTCCCATGGATTGATTTTCAGCACTTCGATGCCGTGCTTGATGACGCCGGGCCAGTCCTTGGTCATCGTCGATTTCTTAATGCTCGCCTTAGAACCCGCCGACTTGACGCTGGCCAGTGTGCTCCCTTTTCGGTTGTTGTTATACTTGCGATACAGACCTTCGAGCAGCTTTTGAACGTAGATTAGCGAGCCGGGGTCGCCGACGATGCACTGCGTCAGCATCTCGATGGCGTAATCGAAATTGTTCGACTGTAAGCTCTGCGAAGCACGATCAAATAGGGCTTGCAATCGCTTGCGTGCGGCCGGAGAAATGACCCCAGCAGCAGTGGTGGCTTTGTCGGCGGTCGGATTAGCAGCGTCTGTTGCCATAGCAAGCCCGGCAGCCGAAATTTCGGCGTGATTTTTCAATTTTCCTAGCAGCGCTTGTCCAAACTCTTATTCTAAACATCGCGGCATGGCAAAACAACGCGGCGAAGCGAGATCGGGAGAACCGGAGGACAGGAGCAAGGGAGAAACATCGCCCTGTTCAAATTCTCTCCATCTCCCCAGCTCCCGTTCAGCCGCTCAAGGATCGTCGGCAGGTAAAGTGTACGTGGTCGGTGCAGGGCCGGGCGACCCTGGGTTGATTACCTGGCGCGGCGTAGAATGCTTGCGGCAAGCAGATCTGGTACTATTCGACTACCTGGCGAACCCGGCGATCTTGCGGCATGCCGCGGCAGCGGCCGAACTGGTCTGCGTGGGCAAGCATGGTCGCGATCGGATATGGTCGCAGGCCGAGATCAACGAGCGGCTGGTGATGGAGGCGCAGCACGGGCGACGAATTGTGCGCCTGAAAGGTGGCGATCCAGCGATTTTTGGCCGATTGGCCGAAGAGGTCGAGACGCTGGAAGCGGCCGGAATCGAGTATGAAATCGTGCCGGGCATTACCGTGGCGACTGCGGCGGGAAGCTATGCTGGCGTTTGGGTCACGCAGCGTGAGGCGGCATCTGCCGTGGCGATTGTCACCGGCCATGAAGGAGAATCGCATCACGCGCCGGCGCTAGATTATGCCGCACTGGCAAAGTTTCCTGGTACGCTGGTTTTCTATATGGGCGCGACCACGGCACACGAATGGTCGGGTGCGTTGATCGACGCGGGGAAACCTGCAGATACTCCCACGGCAGTCGTTCGCCGGTGTTCGTGGCCCGATCAAACACTGCTGCGGTGCGCACTTGGAACCGTGGCACAAGAACTCGCAGCGGCAAAATTGCGGCCGCCGCTGACGATCATTGTAGGGGAAGTCGCGCGAAGGGCGACAGGCCAGTCGTGGTTCACTCGCCGGCCGCTGTTTGGGAAGCGAGTCTTGATTTCTCGGCCGATCGACCGTGCCGATTCACTGTCGGCGCCACTGGCAGCATTGGGGGCGGAATGTTTGCTTCAGCCGGCCATCGAAGTGCGGCCTCCAGATGATTGGGAACCGGTCGATGCAGCACTGAGACGGCTTCCACAGTTCGACTGGTTGGTGTTCTCCAGCGTCAACGGCGTGCAGTTCTTGATCGATCGCCTGATGCAAATCGGCGGCGATTTGCGGCAGTTGGCAGGCGTGCAATTGGCGGCAATTGGACCCGGTACTGCCGACGAACTGATGAAGTTTCACTTGCGCATCGATCGACAGCCGCCGGACGTTTATCGCGTCGAAGCGCTGGCCGACGTGCTTTCGTCCGACGCGAAAGGAAAGCGGTTTTTATTGGCCCGCGCCAGCCGCGGCCGAGAGATATTGTCCGAAAGGTTACTCGCTGCGGGGGGCATAGTCGAGCAAATTGTAGTTTATCATAGCATTGACGTGGAAATGTCTTCGCCGGAAATTGCGGCCGCGATGTCGGCGGGCAGGATCGACTGGGTAACCGTCACTAGTTCAGCGATCGCGCAATCGCTGGCGCGGATGTTCGGCGAAGAACTGCGTAAGTCAAAAATCGTCAGCATCAGCCCCGTGACGTCGGCGACGCTACGAGAATTGGGCTTCGAACCGAACGCCGAGGCCAAGCATTACACGATGCAAGGGGTCGTTGACGCGATTGTTGCCGCCTGAACAAGCCTTTCGTGCTTACGCGGTGTCATCGCTGACGGACACTGGACTTGGCACGATTGGCAATCCACCGACTCCATTGCCGCTGGTGGAGCCAGCCCTGTCGGTTGCGTGACTGCTCCGTCGCGAGTGGATTTGTTCCATTCGCCTCCGATTCGCTTCCACGGCCCCGGCTTCGTGCTGCGGATCGATCAATTCGTAGAACACGTTTCGCTGCCGCGGCGTGTAGCCGACTTCGGCAATCGAATCGCGCATCTGGTCGAGCGTCAGATAATGCACGGTCCCCGCCTCCGCCACGACGTTTTCCTCGATCATCAAACTTCCCATATCGTTTGCACCGTAAAGCAAAGCTAGCTGGCCAATTCTCGCGCCCTGAGTGACCCAACTCGATTGGATATTCGGAATGTTGTCGAGGTAAAGTCGCCCGACGGCCTGAGTTTTCAGATATTCAAACGAGCCGGTCGCCGGAATGTCGGCCATCTGGGTGTTTGCAGGTTGGAAGCTCCAGCAAATGAACGCCGAAAAGCCGCCAGTATCGTCTTGCAATTGGCGCAGCCGCTCCAGATGTTCGATGCGTTCGGCGAGCGTTTCTATGTGACCGTACATCATCGTCGCGGTGCTGCGGCCGCCCAGTTCGTGCCAGACGCGATGGACATTCAACCATTCGTCGGTCATCACTTTGCCGCGGGTAATCGCAGAGCGGACGCGATCGACCAGAATTTCGCCGCCACCGCCAGGCAGACTGCCAAGCCCTGCCGCTTTCAATCGCTCCAGAACGATTTTCAGCGGCAGCTTCGAGACTTTCGTGAAATGATAGATTTCGGGCGGGCTAAAGCCGTGGATGTTGACTTGTGGGAAGTCCCGTTTGATGTCGCCGAGGAGATCTTCGTACCAGTCAATTTTATACTGAGGGTGCAGGCCTCCTTGCATCAAGATCTGATCGCCGCCGAGCTCGACGGTTTCTCGCACTTTCTGTAACAACTCGGCTCGATCGAGCACATAGCCTTCGTCGTGCTTTGGCGGCCGATAGAAGGCGCAGAAATCGCAGACCGCGGTGCAAACATTTGTGTAGTTGATGTTGCGATCAATATTGTACGTACGGTACGGCTCGGGATGTAGCCGCCGCGTGACGGAATCCGCCGCGCGGCCAATCGCCGCCAAGTCGTGCGATTCGAGTAATCGTAGCCCGTCGTCAAATGTCAATCGTTCGCCCGCGAAGGCTTTGCTGAGAATCGAATGGATGGAGCTGGCAACCATGAAGCTTGAAACCGCGAATCTTCGTTAATGGATATGAACAGGTAAAAATTCAGTTTCCCTTAGCGCGTATTCGTGTCAATTAGGCGGTTAATAGTTCCTTGTGAACAAGACCCAGTTCGGCGGCTTTGGCGCGAAACAATTGCAAACCTCGCTGCTCGCGGTCACCAAGATAAAAATACAGGTTGTCGCGTAAATACGAAAGGCATTGCGGCACGGTTAGGCCCTGAGGAGCGGCTTCAACGGCAGCGATTTGCTCTAAGTTGGCGATGCCGCAATCGCGGGCTTCGCAGAGCGCGGCGTCAAGCCCATGCAGGTTAACGCCTGGACGGGCGACCCACATGGCAAAAACAAATGGCAACTCGGCCCAGCGACACCATTGGTCCCCTAAATCCCAAACTTCGATAAACCGACCAATCGGGGAGTGAATGGCGCGATCGCCGATCAAGAGCACTGCATCGGTTGCGGCATCCGCGAGGCTGGCGCCGATCGGTAGTGGCTCAATCTGCGGCAACAGGCCGAATTTAGCGTGGAGCAGAATTCGCGCCAACGCAATGCTCGTGCGCGAACCTTCATCCAAGGCGAGCGTGCGAATTTCTCGCATCGGCACGCGGCTGAAAAGTTTCACGCTTAGCACCGGCCCTCGGCAGGCGATGCAGGCGTCGGAAACGACGTTATAAGCGGGATTCTGAAAGAATTCGATCGATGGAATCAGCGCGACATCGAGTTGGCCCGTCGACAGGGCGTCGGCCAAGCGACTCGGCAGATCGTATATCACTTCAGCCCGTGGCGCGAATTCATGCAGCCGATAAACCAGCGGCTTGGTGTTCAAATAGGTCACAGCGCCTACTTTGAGACGGGGATGAGCATTCATGGTTGGCCTCGAAATCGAAGAAATTACTTAGCCACGACCAAAATTTTAGTTTCAACACCTCCGTTGGCAAAGAGCCTGAGAATCCCGCTCGAAAACGATTCTTGCCCGAAATTGCGTGATCTACGTTGACCCTCGGGTCATTGACGATTCACGCATTTCTGAGCCACGTCGGTCAGGATCTCGCCGATTCTTCACCGAGGGTACGGCGGGTAGTTTTCAAGTATCGCGATGCACTGCCTGCGGCGAGAAGCCCGGCAGGCAAACGGCGATATATTCCGCGCCGTCGTCTCCAGGCGTGCTGTATTGCACCCATTGGCCGGCAACCGCGATGACCGCTTGGCCTGGGTGTACGTCGAATGTTTCCTCGCGAGTCGTAACGCGTAACATGCCGTCGAGCACGATTGAGTATTCGTCAAACTCGGGTTGTTGCCCAGGCTCGACCCACCCTGGCGGGCTTTTCATTCGTGCGATGCTCAAGGCCGACGTCGCGGAATTAACGCGACCAATGAATTCCTCGATTTGTTTCGGCTTGTTGCCGGCGGCCTGGATGACGGCGGGTTTGTCGATGAGTATTGCCATAAACATTCATCCGCAGACTGCGCAGATGCTTCTCGTGGAAGTTTCGGCAATTGAATTTTACTACAATCAAATGCAGATACGAAGGCCCTGCACAACCTGCGTTCACCGGCGAAATCCGCGAACGCTTTGCACGATCAATCAGCGCCGTTTCGGCCGCGGATGCGGAGCAGTTTCTTCATTCGTTCGTGCAGCTTCCGCCATTCGGCCGCCGGTGTGCCAATGTCAAGATCACTCGGAAACTCGGCCGCCCGGCCGTCGTCGTCAACCTGCGCAAAGCCCATAAGTCCATCCATCCATGGTGACTTTTGACCGGTTAGCGTTGTACCAATCAAACCGGTGACCAAATACGCCCGAGTTACATGCAAGATCGTGCCGCGAATTTCGATCATCGAGCCTTGCGGCACTGGCTTATAACACTCAATGCTCAGCACTCGCCGCAAGAGCAAGTTGGCATCCTGCCCGATAAAGCGAAAGGCCGTGCCGTAGGCGGCCTCAAGGGCGATCCGCAACAGCGAACCGGCATACAGCGTGCCGTGATGGTTCGTATCCACCGGCAGAATCAGTCGATGAGTAAGCGTTACGGAGGACAAGGAACGATTCAGGGTTTGGGTTTCAGAATATGCAATTTGAACCATGCAAAAAGCAAAATTCCGAATAATGCTCCCAAAATCATAGCATATCGCCGCCGACCGATAGTCTGCTTTCTTAAATTTGCATTTTACAATCGATCAAACCCCCACTTGCTGTTGCTGCGCCACGGCCTTGTGCCGCAGGTGCGACGGATCGATTTTCTTGAGCTGTTCAGCGACCGCGTCGACCGTCGTGCGGATTTGATCTTCGGTATGACGTGACGTGATAAAGAATCGCAACCGGGCCGCACTTTCCTCAACGGCGGGGTGCAAAATCGGCTGGACATTGATCCCAGCGGCGAACAGGGCCTGGGATAATTGCAGGGCGTGCAGCGAATTGCCCAAGATCACCGGCACCACTGCCGAATCGCGGCTGCGACCGGTATTCAGGCCGCGCTCGCGGGCCAATGCCAGAAACAGCTTGCTGTTAGATGCCAATCGATCGACCCGCTCCGATTCTTCTTCTAAAAGCCGCAGCGCAGCCAATGCCGCCGCGGCATTGGGAGGCGACATGCCGTTGCTGAAGACGAAGCCAGGGGCTGTGTACTTCAAATACTCGATCAGCGCTTTGCCGCCGGCAACGTATCCGCCGCAACTGCCGAGCGATTTGGAAAGCGTGCCCATCCAGATTTCGACGTCTGCCGGATCGACATCGAAATGTTCGCCGATCCCGCGGCCATGAGGCCCCATCACGCCGAGCGAATGGGCTTCGTCGACCAACAGCATCGCCTTGTGTTTCTTTTTCACTTCGATGAACTGCGGCAGATCGGGGTAGTCGCCGTCCATGCTGTAGATACCTTCGATGGCGATCAGCACTCGTCGGTACTCGTGCCGCAAGTCGCCGAGCAATTGGTCGAGCGTTTGCCAATCGTTGTGTGGAAATGGCCGTCGTCGGGCACCACTGAGTATCGAACCTTGGATGATGCTGTTGTGCGCGAGTGCATCGTGCAGGATTAGGTCACCTGGGCCAAACAGATGGCCGATCGTCGTTTCGTTGGTGCCATGGCCGGAAACGAACACGACGGAGTCTTCAACGCCGACGAAGCTGGCGATGGCACGTTCTAATTCTCGGTGAATCGTCTTTTCGCCGGAAACGAGTCGGCTGGCGGAAACGCTCGTTCCGAAGCGATCGACGGCTTCTTTCGCCGCCTCGGACACGACTGGATCGCCCGACATTCCTAGATAGTTGTAGCTCGACCAGCTTATCAACTCGCGTCCGCCGACGATGGTTGTGTCATCGATCACGCACTCGTGAACGGTGAAGAACGGGTTTCGCGCGCCGGTGCCGGCAAGCGCGTTCCATTGCTGCTTCAGCGCCAAGTACTCTGGAAACTGATCGACGCGATAATGACTGGCTGGAGTTTCCTCGGTCGGCACCGCGTCACGCTTTCGTGGCGTCTTGCCGAGATACTTTTCGACCGCTGCGACGACATCGCGCACCAAGATCAAGTCTGGCAACACGTCTTCAGGAAATCGGCCGCCGAAGGTGTCTTCGAGGGCGGCGACGATTTCCATTCGCTCGAGCGAATCCATGCTCATTTCGAGGATATTCGAGTCGAGCATCAGGCCTTTGGCCCGCTCTTTGGCAACTTTGGCGATTTGCTCCATCACGATGGTCGCCGTTGCAGTCGAAATCGGCGACGAGCGATCGGCCAAGCCACTGCGAAGATGACCGTTGGTCGATTGCGCCAAAGCAATTTCCACGGTTGGTGTCAAAGCCGCACTTTCGACCAATGGCGATTCCCATGCGTGCCATTGAGCAATCGCTTCCAACTCGTCGCCTCGCAAGAAACCGTTGCGGCAAGCATGGCGTTGAATTTTTCCACTCGATGTCTTGGGAATGCTGCCGGACTTGATCAGGACGATAGCCTCGACCGGTACTTCGTGTTCTGCAGAAACCACCTTGCGGATGGCGTCGAACACTTCGTTCAGCTCGGCTTCAGTTCGATTTCGGCCACGTTCAACTTCAACGACGATTCCCAGCCGCTCTCGCCGCCCAACATCGACGGTGAATGCCGCCGAGGCCATCGGCCGGATCAATCGATGCGCATGCTCGACCGTCGCTTCGATGTCTTGTGGGTAGTAATTGCGGCCGTGAACAATGATCAAATCTTTCAAGCGGCCGGTGACGAACAATTCCCCCTCGCGCACAAAGCCCAGGTCGCCGGTGCGCAAATACGGCCCGCGACCGGAATCTTTCAAATATGCTCGGAAAGTATTGGTCGTCTCGTCCACGCGTCGCCAATAGCCTTGGGCGATGCTGGGACCGGCGACCCAAATCTCGCCAATCCGGCCGACAGGACATTGGGTCATCATTTCAGGATCGACGATGGCCATGTCTTGATCGGAGAGCGATGTGCCGCAACCAACCAACGAGCGAGTTCCTTCTTCTTCGGGGAGCGCATCGATCGCTCGATTGCTTTCCAATGCTTTGGCGTCAAAGGTACGAACCACAGGAAGCGCCGACTTCAGGCCGCCAGTGACCATCAGCGTTGCCTCCGCCAGCCCGTAGCACGGATAGAACGCTTCCGGTCTAAAGCCGCACGGGCCGAAGACTCTGGCGAATTCAGCCAGCGTTTCTGGGCGAATCGGTTCGGCGCCGTTGAATGCCAGCACCCATGTGCTCAAGTCCAAGTCCTTGCGATCCTCGGCAGAAATGCGTCGGATACACAAATCGTAGGCAAAATTTGGCCCGCCGCTGACCGTGCCCTTGTATTTGGTGATCGCTTGTAGCCAGCGCAGCGGGCGCTGCAAGAACGACATCGGAGACATCAGCACATTGGGCCGGCCATAGTACATCGGCTGCAATATGCCGCCAATGAGGCCCATGTCGTGATAGCTGGGGAGCCAAAATACTCCGACGCCGCTGCGCGTATGCTCGAAGGCATAGCTAATCAGCGCGGAATTGTGCATTAAGTTCGCGTGGCTGAGCATGACGCCCTTCGGCGTCCCGGTCGAGCCAGACGTATATTGCAAGAAGGCTAGCGTGTCGCCGTGAACCTCCGGCTGTCGCCAATCGCGTTCGATGCCTTCAGGGAAACGGTCGGTAGCACACCAATGCAACGATCGCAAACCGGGATTTTCATCGAGCACGCCCTGCACGCGATCCAGGACTTCTTGAGTGCTGAGGGCGACTTTCGCCTCGGCGTCGTCGGCGATCGCTTCGATGCGTTCCAACGAGCGATTTTTTCGCGGAGGATAGGCCGGCACTGCGACGACCCCCGCGTATACACAGCCGAAAAAGGCGGCGACGAAATCCAAGCCAGTCGGATACAACAGGAGCGCTCGCTCGCCTTGCAAATTGCGCGATTGCAGCCACGCTGCGATCGCCCGCGCTCGACGGTCAAGTTCGGCATAGGTCCAGCGGATTTCTTCTTTTTCGCCGTCGACCAAATACAAGAAGCCCAGGTCGTTGGACTGGTGGGCGGCACGATGGCGTAGTAAATCGACCAGATTTGATGGTCCAAAAAACGATCCAGGTAAGTGATCGAGATGCACGATTCCGAATTCTCCCTTAGAAAGATCGTCCGCCTTGACACGCGGAGTGTCGGTTCAGGCTTGCCGGCGGCGCTATTATTCCAACTCAAACGTTCCCGCTGCTTGCTCTAATCGCTATTTCACGGGTATTCTGCAAGGTTGCGTCGGCCGAGTGGAGGATGGTTTTTTCCACGTCCATTAGACATCGGCAGACTTGAAAACAAGCGTCCACAGCTTACCACGATTCCCGGGGGTGGAAAACCGACCCTGGAGTCGGTGGAATCGGATTTTCTTGATTTTCATTCCCCCGGCTGCAAGCAATTTGGTTAAACTGTTAAATCTTTCCCCGACTGGGATTTCGGTAAAACGCCACAATTCGACATTAGCGGCCATTTGGCGTCTGGGAACTTGCCTGGTCGTCACGCCAAACCCAAAAATTTGGAGAATGCCGATCATGCGCGCTCGTCAAGGTTTGGCGCTTCTACTGAGCTTTTCAATCGTATCAATCACGGCTGCCGATTGCGTGCAATCTGCCGACGATTATCAACTCGGGTCCGACTCGATGCGGCATGATGGAGTGCCCCAAGGCAAGGTCTCGCAGCGCCATTGGGCGAGCAAAGTCTTCGCAGGATCCGAGCGGGATTATTGGGTTTACATACCTGCGCAATACGACGGAAAAACGCCGGCATGCGTGATGATATTTCAAGACGGAGAGAATTACGTCAAGGAAGACGGCCCGTTTCGTGTGCCAGTCGTGTTTGACAATCTGATCCACGAGAAGGCGATGCCGGTGACGATCGGAGTGTTCGTCAATCCAGGCGTTGTTCCCCCGACGAACGGTGGCGAAGAATCGCGGCACAACCGCAGCTTTGAGTACGATACGCTGGGCGATCAATATGCGAGATTTCTACTCACCGAGATTCTGCCGGAAGTCGCCAAGGACCATCATCTATCGGACAAGCCAGAACATCGCGCCATTGCCGGCATCAGTAGCGGCGGAATTTGCGCCTTGACTGTCGCTTGGGAGCGCCCCGATGCCTTTGGCAAAGTGATGAGCCACGTCGGCAGTTTCACGAACATTCGCGGCGGCCACGTCTATCCTTCGTTGATTCGGAAGTCCGAGCCCAAACCAATTCGCGTTTATCTGCAAGACGGCTCCGGTGACTTGGACAACCAGCACGGCAATTGGCCGCTGGCAAACCAAGAGATGGCCGCGGCATTGAAATATGCCAAGTATGACTTTCGTTTTGACTATGGCGACGGCGCCCACAACGGCAAACACGGCGGAGCAGTATTGCCAGATGCATTACGATGGTTGTGGCGGGATGTAAGAATCGACGCGGAGTAAATCGCTAATTGACGCGGACGGACGTCAATTGCTCAATCCGAAGTTGATCCCAAGATATCGCGAATCAACGTGAATCGTCCAGAAAACAGAGTTGAATCCCGATGCAAGATAAATGCTGATCGGGAAACGTGACCACTGAGGTGAAAAATTCCACGCCTGCTGAGTCTATCCGCGTTGATCTGATTTCCCTGGACTTGCCACTCCCAACCCGCCAAATCCGTACCAGCGGTGGTTTCTGCAGATATGCGGCGAAAGCGTGAGTAATTTAGGAGTAGCGGAAAAATGACGATCGTTCGCCCTTTGGCATTGATTTTGTCGTTTGCCGTCGGCCTGTCGGCCGCCGGCGCTCAAGATCGGCTCGCGGACATCCTGATTGACGGCGAAAACTGGGAACTCGTCGCTGAGGGATTCAAATTCACGGAAGGCCCCGCGGCCGATTCGACCGGCAGACTCTATTTCAGCGATGTGCCAAACAACAAAATCTACCGATTGAATGACCGAGGCGTGCCGGAAGTGTTCATCCAAAACAGCCGCGGCAGCAACGGCCTGATGTTTGGTCCCGACGGCCGTTTATACGCTTGTCAATTCGGGAAAAAACGAGTCGTGGCTTACGATTCCAGCGGCATCGAAACGGTGATTGCCGCCGATGTCTTGCCCAACGATCTGGTGGTCGCCGGCAACGGTACGGTCTATTTCACCGAGCCGGATAAGCGAACTGTCTGGTATGTTCCTCATCGAGCGGGAAGCGCGGTCCCTGTCGATCAAGGCATCCAGAGGCCCAATGGAATCATCCTCTGGCCGAAACAGGGCACGCTGGTCGTTGCCGATACTGCGGGCCAAAATCTGTGGACATTTCGTATCGATTCCAACGGATTATTAAGCAACAAAGAGCGATTCTATGCGATGCTGACGCCCCCCGACCGCGGCTCCAGCGGTGCCGACGGCATGACGGTGGACACCGAGTGCCGCGTGTATGTTGCAACGTTTTTGGGCGTCCAGGTGTTCGACGTGGAAGGTCGGTTGATAGGAATTATCCAAAAACCTCAGTCGGCATTTCTGTCGAATCTGACATTTGCTGGCCCAAAATTCGATTCGCTTTATGCCACCAGCACGGATAAGCTATTTCGGCGGAAGACCAAGGCAACCGGGGTACGATATACCAAACCAGAGGCAGTGCCATAGCCATCCCAGTTCGTTGGCGGGGCCGCAGCCGCAGTGCGTTAGTCTTGCGAATTTCTTCGCCCGGCTTAGAATGAGGTTAGTTGCCCAACCACTTCCTTGTCATGAGGTGCATTTCGTGCTGACCGAGAAAGAAGTCTCCAAAAGCTGGCGCCATCTCTTTAAGGGGGGTGCCTATGACGATGAAACTTTCGCCAAAGCAGAGAATCTGCTCGATGAACTGCGAGCAGAAAGCCCCCTCCGCCATCGATTGCAAACTGAACTCGACGAGCTTCGAAGCTTGCAAACCGCCGACGGCTGAGCGTATCGATCGAGGCGACGCTTGAATTATTGCGCTATTGAACTCGCGGCTACTGCGCTGGCAGCAGCGAGCAGCAATCGATCTTCGCCGATACCAGCAACGAGCGATATCCCGTAGGGTGCGCCATCAACTTCTGCCAATGGCATCGAGACTTGCGGCAGGCGTGCGATGCCGGCGATTGAAGTGAGAGCCAGGGCGCGGTGGTAGTAATCTCCAGTACGATGATGGGCGCCGCTGTCTTTGAGCGGCGCAGGGGTTGGGGCGGTCGGGATGCAGAGCAGGTCGCTTGGGCCGACGGAGTTCTGCAGTTCTCGGGCCAGCGCTTCCCTCCGACAGATCGCGCTAGCCACGCGCCGGCGGTCGAGTTTCTCGGTCAAATTGAAATTATTGGCGGTCACTGGGCCGAATTGCGGCTTTACTTCGGCGATCCAGCCGCCGAGGCAGCTTTCGATTTCGGCCCATTGCACGGTGCAGAAAATGTCGCGCCACTGTTCCAGATCGTTCGCGTCATTATCGCCGCAGTACTCGGCAAGTGATGCTTCGTGCGCCGGTACGCCGAAAGTGCCGCAAATCGATTCGACTACCGGCAATAGTGCCGCGCGGCAGTTTTCGTCGGCCTGCGCCAACGCTTCTTTGATAACCAGGATTCTTTTTGGCGGCGACGGTTGAAGCTGATTTGCTCCCAGCAGCACATGCATCGCGCGCGATAGAACCTCTGCGCTGCGGGCAAGCACTCCAACCGTGTCGAACCCTGGCGCGAAGGGCATCACCCCAGCCATCGAAACGACGCCGTGCGAAGGTCGCATCCCCCAGATGCCGCAATTGCTCGCAGGCACGCGGACCGATCCGCCGGTGTCGGTGCCCAAGGCAAAATCCGCCATGCCGCAGGCGACCGCCGAGGCCGAGCCGCTCGATGACCCGCCGGTAACGCGAGCCGGTGCCCGCGGATTCAGCGGCGCGCCATAAAAATAGTTCTCGCCGATCAGGCTGAACGCCAACTCGTCGGTGATTGTCTTGCCGACGCAGCGTGCTCCGCTAGCAAGAAGCTGCTCGACCACAACGGCGTGCGATCGCGCCGGCGGATGGGTATCTCGCCACGTCGGATTCCCACACCCGGTCTTGCGACCTGCGACGTCGATCAGATCTTTGACGGCGAAGGTCAGGCCGTCGAGCGGGCCGCTGGCCGTCGGCTCGATGACAAACGCTTCGACAAATGCGCCGCTTTGAGCGACGGTCATTCCAGAGTCGTTGGACATGTACTATGGCCGATGAAGTTCCGCCAGCGGCTGTGCATTGGCTTGCGACATCGAACGGCCGGCACGGTTGGTGCTTTGAACAACCGATTTTGGGAATAAGCCAATACCGAAAACGAGGATCGCACAGACTAAAATGCAAAATGCAGGGCCGAGCTTGCGCTGGCCGACGGCTGCGCTTGTAGTCGCCGAGCGGAAATAGAGAGCGCCGATCACTCGCAGGTAATAGGTTGCGGCGATCGCCGCATTCAGCACTGCAATGACGGCCAGAGCGACAAACCAGCCACGGAGTGATATGCCACCGGTTTGCGGCGCTTCTTCGATCGTCAGCGCACCAAACAGCAGCGCAAACTTGCCCCAAAATCCGGCCAGCGGCGGAATGCCGGCGAGGCTGAACATAAAGGCCGCCAGCAGCAGTGAGATCACCGGTTGCGATCGGTTCAGCCCCGCGATGTCATCGAGCGTATCGATTTGCTTGGGTGTGCCGTCGTTGTCAGTTCCGCTACTGAGATAGACCAGCGAGGCGAACGCGCCGACCGTGGCAGCCATGTACACGAGCAAGTAAAACACCGCGGCCCCCAACCCGTTAAATGCGTCGGCCGCCGCGTTGCCCGCAGTATGGAATTCGGGCGAACGCATCGCCAGAGCGACGCTAACCCCGATCAATAAATAGCCGGCATGCGCGATCGATGAATAGGCAAGCAAACGGCGAAGATTCGTCTGCCAAAGCGCCAGGATGTTTCCGACGGTCATCGTCAACACCGACAGCACGAGGCAGGCCTTCCAGGCGAGCGATTCCCAGCCGGGGAAGCCGGTTATCGCGATCCGCGAGAGGACCACCAGACCGGCAATCTTGGGAACCGTCGAAAGCAGCGCGGCATTTGCATTGCTTGTGCCTTGGTAAACATCGGGTGCGTAAAAGTGAAACGGCACGGCGGCCAGGCGAAACGCTAGACCAGCGAAGATCATGAGCATCGCCAGGGGCACGAGCCATGCGCTGAATTGGCCGCCTGCGTTGCCGTTGGCTATGGGGCCATTAAGGGCGGCAGCAATCTCCGCCAACCGAGTCGATCCGCCAACGCCATACAAGCAACTGAAGCCGTACAGCAGGATTGCCGACGACAAGATGCTGAGAAAGAAGTATTTTGACGCCGCTTCCTGGCCGCGAGCATTGTGACGGTCGATGTAGAGCACGATATAGGTGGGAATGGAAACGAGTTCCAAGCCGGCGAAGAGCAAGATCAGTTCGCTCGCCGCGGAGGCCAGCATCAACCCAGCAAGCATCATTAAGATCGACGCGGCTTCTTCGGCCGATTGCTCGAAGTCGTGCGAGCGAGTCGTGAGCATCACGAGGAGCAATCCGACGCCTAGAATTCCCCAGCGGGCCGTGTAGCCAAACAGATCGACCGCCAAGGGCCCGCTCGACGTCGCCGCAGGGGCGACCTCGGCATACATTCCCAGTCGGTCGCCTTGCGAGCACAGGGCCAGCGCCGCAGCGCCGATCGCTAGTGCTGCGAGCCAGTTCGCGGCGCTGCGCAGCGGCACGAATGCGCCGGCGATATACAGCAGCGTTGCCGAAGCGATCACAATGATCTCCGGCAGCAACAGCGAAATGGTATGCGAATCGGTCATGGGATAGCGGAATTCCGAGTGTCTGAAGGTGAAGCGCCTGGAGCGAAGTCTCGAATATTTTCTGCGGCGAGTCGCCGGTCGTCGGATTCCGCGCACCGCGCTTCGGGTCTTGAACCTCGACCAGCAGTGCGATACGCGTAGTAGTTCTCCAGCGGCTGATCGGTTCGCTCCAGGATTCGTGTGACAGCAGGACTAATTGGCAGCAGGAAGAATCTAGGGTAGAGGCCAACCCAAACGATCAATACAGCGAGCGGGGCCAGCGCCGCGAATTCGCACAGCGTCAGGTCGCGGACGCGCTGTCCACTAACCCGCGACGAATGCGATTCTTTCAATGGGCCGAAGAACACTCGCTGCACCATCCACAGCATGTACCACGCACCGAGCACGATGCCGGTGACCGTCAGCACCGCGATCACCAGCAGTTGCGGTGCGAGTGGTCCGGGGGCATCGCTCCAAGCTCGCTGAAACATCCCCAACAGGATCATGAATTCGCCGACGAAGCCGTTCAAGCCGGGCAGTCCGATGCTCGACATAGTGAACAGCACGGCGAACGTGGCAAGAATCGGCGTGCGTTTGGCTAGGCCGCCCAGTTCGCTGATCTGCCGTGTGTGGTAGCGCTCGTAAATCATGCCCACGATGGCAAACAGGCCGGCGCTCGAAAGGCCGTGGTTGACCATTTGCAAAATGCCCCCTTCAAGGCTCAGGCGATTCAGGGCGAAGAAGCCGAGAATGACATAGCCCATATGGCTGACGCTGCTATAGGCAATCAGTTTTTTCATGTCTTTTTGCACGAGCGAAACCAGCGCGCCATAGATGAGGCCCGCGAGCGACAACCATAGCATGATTGGCATGCACATCGCCGTGGCATCGGGGAGCATCGGCAGGCAGAACCGAAGGATGCCGTAGGTGCCAAGTTTGAGCAGAATGCCCGCCAGATCGATGCTGCCGCCCGTCGGCGCTTGAACGTGCGCCAGCGGCAGCCAGGTATGTACCGGCACGAGCGGCACTTTGATGGCAAAGCCCATGACCAGCGCTAAAAAAATCAACAGTTGAAGGTAGCCATGTTCCGCATCCATCGGAATTGGACTGGCGCCGAGCGCTTCATGTAAATTGGGAATCGAAAAGGTCAGGATCTTGCCGCCGGCGGGGTCGAGTGGATGGTGATAGACCCACAGCACAATTCCGATGAGTCCCAACAGCGATAGCACGCTGCCGGCGAACGTAAACAAAAAAAACTTGTTCGCCGCATAGCGCCGCTCTTCATGACCCCAGATACCGATGAGGAAATAGAGCGGAATCAGCGTGAATTCAAAAAAGACATAAAACAGAATGATGTCGCGCGCACAAAACACACCAAGCATGCCGCATTCGAGCAGCAGCAGCAGCGCATAGAATCCGGCGGGGCGATCGTCGATGACGTCCCAACTTACGAGCACCGCAGTAAACGACAGCAGCGCCGAAAGGCCAAATAGCCAAACGCTCAGGCCGTCGAGCCCGAACGACAAGCGAATATTTGCGGTCGTCCCAAACCAATCGAACTCGCGGACGGCAAACGACCCTTCAAACCGAGATTCAATCCAGTATTGCACCAATAGCCCGATCGCCATCGCCAGAGTCAGCGCCGACGTAACCAGCGCGCTTTGCCGCACGGCCTGCTTGCCGCGCGCGGCCAGTATCCACGCGACAATGGCGCCGAAGAGGGGAAGGAAGATCGTAATGATTAGCAGATTTGGCACTTTTGTCAGTTGTCAGTTGTTAGTCGAAGTTTTCTGACTACCTAAAACTTACGACCAGCCCATGGGCTATCCTGCTGGCCACAGGGCCAGCGTTCCAATCAACACGAGTAATCCGAGGATCATTGCCAACGCGTAAAACTGCACCATGCCGTTTTGCAGCGATCGCAACAGCCAGCCGACCGCGCCGGGAAACGCACCTACGAGGTTTGCCAAGGCATCGATGACATAACGGTCGAACCAGTCGCTCACCGCGGCCAACCCTTGCAGCGGCCAAACGATGAACTTCTGGTATATTTCGTCGAGGAAGAATTTTCGATAGGAGAGCCAATACAGCGGCCTGAACAAGCGCGCCATCAGCGTGGCTTGCGCGCTGCTGCCGAGATACAAATAGGCGGCTAAGGCGACTCCGAGCAGCGCAAAAGCAGTGCTGACAAGCATCACGTCGCCGTGCGAAGACGGCTGTGTGCCAGTGGTATCGGCAATGGTCTTGTAGGCCAGCGACGGCGTATGCCGGAGGAAATCCACGACGCCGCCTGTCCACGTGAAATACCAGCCAATCGTGACGGCCAAAAATGCGAGGATCAGCAGTGGCACCGTCATTACGTGCGGCGCTTCGTGAGCATGATGCCCAGCTTCAGGCGGTATTTGCTCTTTGCCGAAAAAGGTCAGGAAGAACCCGCGAAAAGTATAAAAGGCGGTCAGCCCAGCAGTCAGCATGCCGACCCAATACAGACCGCTATAGAGATGGTGCGCGAATCCTGTGGCATGGTGTGCCCGATCATGAACAGCGCCGAGAATGGCATCTTTGCTCCAAAAACCCGCGAACGGAGCCACACCCG
>JADZDJ010000246.1 GCA_020851115.1 Pirellulales bacterium | reverse complement strand
TCACGCCGTTCAACTCGACAATCGTCGTCGCCTTGCCAGCCAACGACTTGGCCAACTCCTCAGCCTGATCCAAAATCAACGCGTCCATGCGTCACTCTCCGGGGTTTGGGAAAACGGGGTAGTATCACATTTCCGCCCGTGACACAATATTCAGGACAGGGCCGGATGTTTGGACCCGGGACAGAATCCACCTGCAGTTCCATGGCCATAAAACTAGTCAATGAATATCAGGCTAAGGATCGTCAAATGTCTCCTTCGCAAACGCCCTACTTGCTCGGCTTTGACGCACGCGAGAACCGTGCAGACAGACAAGCATGGGATTACGAGCGACGACTGCGGTATTTATTTAATGACGGATTGACAAAGCCACTTTCAGCGGACATAGCGGTGTGGCCTAGTGTATTCGATCAAACCACATCTGATACACACGTATACTCTACCGTGCCAATGCCATCATTTTACATTGGGTTGAATGACCCACTGTTTAATAATCTCGACGAGCTACTTTTTCATTTACAACAGCATTCGAGTCGTGACGCCGACGACTATTGTGTCATTGCGTTGGCCTGTTTTGAGCCTGAACGATGCTACAATGATGACAAATGGCCTTATAAAGTTGTCACAAAACCATTGCAGTGCGATCCGTCTTGGATGTTCCTTGGATTCGATATTGTTGCGGATCAATCACTTTTGTCCGGTTTGATGAACTGTGGTTATGATGATACTGAACGTGCCCATGCTGCGAAGCAATGGCACAATGAACTCAACGATCATCATCTATTTCGTACATTGGACAAAGCAATCGAATTCCGAACGTGGAGTGACAGACGTGTAATTGAACATGCACCTTTTTCTGTCGTAGGTATTTATGTCGTGGGGGGGAGAGTAAAACTGGACATGTATAAATATTGACACGAGGCAGGTGAGTCGGTAGACTCCGACGTCAATGTGGCCACGTTCGAGTACGACGGCCTGAACCGGCGGATTCGGAAAATCGTCGATCTCGGCTCCGGCGACACCCGCAAGCACGATTACTACCAGAGCGAGCAGAACCAGGTCATCCAGGAGCTGGCCTATCTGCAGCCGGACAACACGCGAGTCGAGTGGCACGAAATGGTCTGGCATCCCTACTACGTCGATGCCCTGGCCGCGCGGTACTACAATAACAACTCGACCAGCACGTATTACTTCGCGCTGCACGATGCCAATTTCAACGTCACAGGAATGATCACCGCCTCTGCCGCGGTCCAGGAGCACTACGGCTACACGCCCTACGGCCAGGCCACGGTCTACAATAGCAGCTACGGCAGCCCGACCGGCACGTCCGCCATCAAGCAGAAGAATCTTTACACCGGCCGCCAGCTCGACCCCGAGACGTTGCTCTACGACTACCGGGCGCGGTATTATCATCCCACGCTCGGCAGGTTCGTGGGCAGGGATCCGATTGGGTATGACGCAGGGGATATGAATCTGTATCGTTACGTTGGAGCTAATCCACCAAATGCTTTAGATCCAACAGGTGAAAGGTGGATTGAATGCGAATGTACTTGCCAGACTTTCACATGGGGTTTCGGATTTTCAATTGAAACCCGTCATGCTCAGATCGATTGTATCGGAATGGGAGGACCAAAGAGTTGTTGTAAAAAGGCCTGTAGTCGATTGAATTGGTTCCGCGATAAGCTTAATCAGAGGACATGTTTCCCAGAAGCGGGGGATCCATGGAATCTAGTTGATGCTCCAACACCATCTGTTTCCCCTGATTATTCACTTTGCTTGCGTTGTTTTTGGCCAATTCTACGATGCGAGTTGAAATCCGCTGCTTGCATAGGAACGGGAGCTGGCTCGGCCGTTGGATGTGCAGAGGTATGCAAGACTGGAAACACATATCTATGTGTAGCATGCATTGCAGCTGCGACGGAAGGTACTTTGGCTGTCTGCGAAGATGCATTGAACTGTTGGAAAAACGTTGTTGCACAAGGATGTATCCCAACATTTTGACTGAGGAGTGCACTATGTTGATTCGGCGCACTGTAGGTATCCTTAATTTGTCATTAGCGGCTCTGATGGTTTTGATTGACATGATCGACTGGGTCGTGTCAGGAAAGCTAAAGATTACGCTTCGTTTTCCGATTGCATTATGTTTTGTACTGGGACTGTATTTACTTATGACCGGTTCCAAAAAAACGTGGGCTGGCGTGGAACCGCACGAGCCGCGATCTGGCTAGGGAGGGAAAAGCACTGTCATGGGTAAGTTTACCTGTTAAAAAATGCACGTACGCTGAGCGCAACGACCTTACAATACTTTTTCGCGAACCCGCCCGCCAGGGACAGCAACGGCGTAGGCGTAGCATAGATCAGGGGCCACGCAGGCCCGCGATCGACCTCTGAAATCATCCTCCCGCGAGCTGACCTTGGAAAATCACGGGAACCGGGCAAGCGGTCTCTGCTTTCTTTCGCGTTTTCGTGCTTTCGCGATCCGATCCCCGCCCGGCAGCCTTAATCCCAAAATCCTAAATCTTTAATCTCGCACCTCTTGACAGATACATATACATGCGATAACATGAACATGCCAGCACCATCGCTGGTGCGGCTCGCCGTGCCGAACGGCATGTGGTGGCCGACGATCTTTGACAAGATAAACTCCGCACATCGCAACCCACGGCCACCGCCCCGCCGTGTCGCAGTTCGCTCAGGGCTTATCACTCGACGAATTCTCCATGCCCGCCCCGCGCTTTTGCATGATGTTGCCTATGGACGCCCACACGATTCAAAAAACATCCAGCATCGAGCAGCCGCCCCCTTATTTTCCATCGACCTTCGCCACGCCTCAAACCTTAAAAACACCCGTAAATTCTCGATCCATTTCGCTTCCGCCTGCCGTTTTTTTGCACACCCCCCCGGAAATGAACCGGAAATGAATTCCGCGAAAATCTTCGCGGCGCTCGAATAAACCGCACTTCTCCCGCTCCTTCATTTCCACGCAAAAATATTTTGTAAGAATCCAAGCAAGCCAACAAGCTGCGTAGAATTCAAATAGGAGACTTCGAACGCTTCATCCTCGATTGAGCAAAGATGACGAGGAACCCTGCTAGAACAGCGAAGCGCCGATCCAAATCGTGATGCTCCAACTCATGTTCCATCGCTCTGCCGCCTGCTCAGCCGGCCGCACCGATGCTTGCAATGAGCGAACATCCTCGAAGGCATTCGGATTTCACCAACCAGGAGGCCAACCATGAGAACGGTAGACATTACTATCCCAGAACTCGGTTTAATCGCAGGCACGCGCGGCATTCTCGGTGCCGGCGTCGGCTTGTTGCTTGCCGATCGACTGTCGAAAGACCAACGAAAAGCGACAGGCTGGGCGTTATTGTTGGTCGGCGCCATCAGTACAATCCCGCTGGCGCTGAACGTCTTTGGACGTTGCGGATCGAAAACGCGAGAGCGCGCCATTCGCGAGCACGCGACCGATGGGGACGATCCGACGCAACGGCAAGGAAGGCGTCGCCCTGCTCCGAGGTAACGCTAGCGCTGCCTAGGTGTAACGCACGCCGCGATGCTGCACTTCAAAGAATGCCGGCAGCAACGCGTCGATTTGCAATAGTCCGGAGCGCGTGAGATCGATCTGGTTGCCGACGATTGCGACTAGCCCGTCTTCCGCATATTGCCGCCACACGTCTTGCCATTCGTCGAGAATCTGCACACCATATTTGTCGAGGAAATATCCAGCGTCGAGCTGGCCGGTCTTGATCTGCAAAATCATTTCACGCACCAACAATTGATGCTTGGTCGGCTTCATGCCGCGCCACAAGGGCAGTTGGCCGCGCTGAAGGCTGTCGATATATTGTGGCCACTCGGCAACGTTTTGATAATGCACGCCGCTGACATAGCCGAAGCTGGCCACGCCTGTCGCCAACAGGTCGCTGCCGCGCCAGAGGTTGTCGCGGTAGCTGAAGTTGACTTTGTGCTTGTCCTTCACCATCGTATACGCAGTCGATAGGTTGTAACCGGCGGCACATAGCTCGTCGTAGGCGTAGTTGACCCAAGCCCGTTTCATTGGCCACTCGGCGACCGGTGTTTCGGTATGGTTGCCGAGAATGTCTTGCGAAAAAACCGTGTTGAAAGGCAACTCCATCTGGTAGATTGTGATGCTGTCGGGCGAAAGTTCGATCGCGCGACGGATGTTGTACTGCCAGTTGTCCCAAGTTTCACCGACCATGCCGGCGATCAGGTCGATGTTCGTGTTGGGAAAGCCGGTGCCAAGAATCCACTTCCAGGCTTTGTCGATTTCGGCGGAGAGGTGCGCGCGGCCATTCGCTTCGAGAACATGGTCGCTGAAGTTTTCGACACCCAGGCTAATTCGCGTGACGCCAAGCTCGCGCAGCGTTCTGACCTTCGATTCCGACAACGTTCCCGGTTCGCATTCAAAAGTGACTTCCTCGGCATGCTCCCAGTTGATATTCGCCCGCAGGCGTTCCACCAGCGACGTGAGCTGTTTGCCACTCAGGAACGACGGTGTGCCGCCGCCGAAGTAGACAAAGCGAAACGGCCGGCTGCCCATCACGGGCAGTTGGCTGACCAGTTCGATCTCGTGCGATAGGGCTGCGACATATTCTTCGACCTCGTGCGAATTCTTGTCGGTATAGACGCGGAAGTAGCAGAACTTGCAACGCTTGCGGCAAAACGGGATGTGCAGATAGAGGCCCAGTGGAGTTTCCTGCTCGCCTTCAACTCCTGTCGCGCTAGTGGAGTGGCGGGAGCCGGATTTTTGGCCGCTCGGAGGCAACTTGAGCGGCGGCGAGCACATGGCGGCTCGCACGTCACTCAAGCCATCGATCGTCCACTGCGAGAACGGCGGATAGTTGGCAATGAAATAACTACCAACTTCGGTCTTTTTCGTCATCGTGGTGGCCATCATGCTCCTCGTATCCAATTATAGCCACGAATGAATGAGCACATGAGTAGGGGAGGAAGTGAGCGGAGATTACAAGTTTCACGATCACCCATCACCGATTC
This sequence comes from Pirellulales bacterium, assembly GCA_020851115.1. Lineage (GTDB taxonomy): Bacteria > Planctomycetota > Planctomycetia > Pirellulales > JADZDJ01 > JADZDJ01. Next base: position 1,709 of record JADZDJ010000246.1, on the reverse strand, counting down.
ACCCGTTCCTCCTTCTTCGCTCCAAAACAATACACCACACCTCGGTCGCTTGCGATCACCAGTCGCCCGTTGGCCACCGCAGGACTTGCCATCAACTTGCCGCCGGCTTCATATTCCCATACTTTTTTACCATTGTTCAAATCGAGCCCATAGATTCGTCCATCGACCGAACCGATGAAAACTCGATCGCCAACCACCACCGGTGAGCCATCGACGCGCCCTTTGGTGGGAAAATTCCACAAACGCTGACCATTCTGGAGACTGAGGGCATGCACATTCTTGTCTTGGCTGCCGAATATGACCGCTCGATCGGTGAGCGCCGCGCTCGATCGAATTGGCAGATTTCGGGCTTCGTCGCGCCACTGCCAAACTTCAGCAGGCTTTCGCCAATTGACGCAAAAAAACGCCGCCCCCTCGGTGCCAAAGTAGATGAAATCTCCTGCGGCCGCCGGCGTGCTGCCCGTGGGCGCGCCGATCGCGACGGCACCCACTTCCTTACCGTCGTTTAAGTTGATCACGTGAAGCTTACCGTCGCACCCGGCCAAAAAGCAGCGGTCTTCGATCACCGTGGGCGAGCAGCGAATTTGGTCCCCGATCGCGTGTTGCCACACCGGCTCGCCGCTCGTCGCGTCGAGGCAATAGAGCTTGGCGTCTTGCGAGCCGAACAGCACCTTGCCTCGGTAAAAATTGGGTGCTGAATTGATCTCTAGTTCGGCCTTAAACGCCCAAAGCTTTTTGCCGTGCGTAGCGTCGAGGCAATAAAAATTGCCCTCAATATCCCCAAGGTAAACGCGACCATCGCGGACTGCCGCGGCCGAATTGTAGCCGACTTTGTCCGCTGGATTGACGAACTTCCAACGCGATTCACCCGATTGCAAGCCAATCGCATAAAGCGTGCCGTCCAAATCGCCAAGCCAAACGACACCATCGACAATCACCGGCGTCGCTTCAAATGCTCCATTTTCGATCTCGTACTTCCACAGCAATTCCAGCTTGCCGGACGGCGGTAGCGAGCTATTGGCCACGCCCGTCGATTGCGGATTGCCGCGAAAAACCGGCCAGTTGTTGGCTGCACTGTCCGCACCGTCGCCAACCGTCGCGGCCTCACTCTTGGCCGATGTAATTGCGCCATCGCAACCTGCGGCCAGCAGCAACGAGCAGCACAGTGCCAGGCGAACCCGGAGCAAGCGAGTGAACAAAAGCATCGTGGCCGGCAAGATATTGAATGGCGAAGCATGCGCAATGCGCAACGTATCGATTTTAAGGTGGTCGGCAGGTGGAAAACAGCCCCGCTCGAATTGGCTGGCGGAAAGAGAAGGCCCGAATCGCCTCGGCGGACTGATTCAAAAAAACTACTTACCAGAATCGATGGGTGAGTTCTGCCTCGGGTAGACTTCAAAAATTGTGACACCAAGCGGTTTCCACGGCTCCACCGGTGCGGAAACCGTACGGCTTTCTGATGGTCGGTTTGGCTTTGTTGTTGAAACTCCCGAAGACAGTGGCCGAAATGGCTCTACAACTTTCATCCCTACACTGCTGTAACTACCTACCGCCGACCGCAGACCGCAGACCACTCAACTCACCAAATCCGTTCCGCAATGCCCGTGGCATCCACCTTAAACGGCAGCCAGGTGAGCGATATGCTGCCCGTCGCGATATCGCTCTTTCGCGGTCGGATCGTATACTCACTTAGCACCAGCTTCTGCGGG
>JADZDJ010000245.1 GCA_020851115.1 Pirellulales bacterium | reverse complement strand
TCGGGGGTGGCTTGGGCTACTCACGCTCGTCCCCAGATTGGACAACCTTCCCCCTCTTTCGAAACACCCACAGGGGCTATCCCTACCAGGAAACGCTCGGATAGAAGAATGGGAAAACCGATGTACCACTTGACCAGCAACGAGTCTTCATAGAAGCCACCCCGTTGTCGCTGCATCAACTCGAAAAACACGCTATGGCTTGTTGCGAACGCTGCCGAAACATCGATCGTCCCGATGGCATTGCCGTTCTGCCGGCGACTCGTACAATGTTGTGGCGTTGCGTGAACCGAATTCGCCGACGCCGCAGTCGCTCAACCTGAGAACGATCATCAACTGAATTGTCTACAACGTAGCATGTCTAATAATCGTATTTCCGATCGCCGCGTGGCCGCTGTGCTTGGTTTGGCATTCGATGCCGAGGACGGCCACAAGCGCATCACGCGCGGCAAGAACTTCCTGCTCGCCGGCGGCTCCGAAGAAACGCACGGCATGATGCGCGAGACGATCATTCGCGTGAACGAACAACTCGACTCGCGCGGCGTTCAGCTCGCCGACGTTTCGCCCGAAGAACTCCGCGATCTTCTCAACGACGCGCGGTCGTAACAGCACGCCGCGTCGAAAGCCTCGTTAGGCGCCGTGTCGGGCCCATACGCTGCGGCATTACGATACGACTTCGGCTACCGATTCGTACCCGACCCAAGCCGGCACGACGCTTGGCGTCGCCGTGGCTGAAATAATGGGGGCCGCACAACCACTAGTATGGGCCGGCAACTGCTTCGCGTAACCCAATGAGCGGATGACTTCCAGCACTTCGCTGCAGGTGGGGAACATCCGGCCGCTCTTACGCTTGTAATCGTCCAGCGCGTTCATGAACTCGACTTCCTGCTCGGTGTAATCGCGTTCGCAGGTGGTCGGGTCGATCTGGCGACGACGGCTGACCTTCTGGCGGCGTTCCAGCTTTGGTGCAGCCACAGCTGCCGCTTCAATCGTTTCCGCACCTCGGCGATCCTTGCGACGACGATCCATCGCCACCTCACCTTTGCCGGCATCGGCCGCGGCCCGGGTGGTTGCCTTCTTCATAGAGCGTGAGGACATGGAGCGTTTGCCGGTCGTTTTGGTCGCCTTCTGGGCCATTGGGGAGATCTCCTGTGCGTCGGGCTTCAGCCTGAGAGCCGTTGGTTTTTTGGGGGGAATGTTTGCGTTTAAGGATTCAGCGAAATTCTGCCAAAGGTGCGCCGTTTGCCGTTTTAGAAAAATGCCATCGACTACGCAGGTAGGCATCGGAAATCCGGCTGCTGAAAGTAAAACGACTCGGAAAAGTGGGGGATTCAGGCAATTTTGTCGGATCGTGCGGATTTGCCGGGTCGGCGAAACTTTCCCGCTGTGCTAGCGTTCGATGGCCAAAAGCACCTATTTCAAATCCAAGTTTGCCGCAACCAACGGTCTCCGCCGGATTTATCGCGCCAACCGGAAATCGCCTTGCGTGGTCTGGCGGCGGCTGATACCCTCCGCCGCCGACCATCCGGCGACCGAATCGCCGGGGGCCTTTTCTCAGCGCTCTTCCTCTATGTGAGTTGCGTCCGTGTCGACTAACTCGTCTCAGCCTGGCCCGCCACAAGCCAACGCAATCGTTTGGTTGTTGTTTGGGCTCGTACTGTGCTTGGGCGCGGCGAGTGGCTGCAGCAACATCCAGTCGCAGGCAGCCAACATGGAGGGCGTTCGCTTGTATCAACAGGGCAACTATCAGCAGGCATCCGATCGGTTTCAGCAAGCGATTGCCCAAAACCCGCGCTCGCCGGAAGGCTATTACAATCTTGCAGCCGCGCTGCATAAGACGGGTACGCTCTACAATCGGCCCAACGATCTCAAGCAGGCGGAGAACCTGTACAACCAGTGTCTTGAACGGGACCCGAACCACGCCGAGTGTTACCGCGGCTTGGCCGTGCTGCTGACCGAGACTAATCGCAAGCAAGACGCGTTCAACCTGCTCAACCACTGGGCGGGAAATAGTCCGAAGTCGGCGGAGCCGAAGATCGAATTGGCGCGCTTGCTGGAGGAATCGAACCAAGTCGAACAGGCCAAGGCCCAATTGGTCGACGCCTTGACGATCGACCCACACAACGCCCGGGCGCTCACGGCGCTGGGTCGGCTGCGCGATCAATCGGGCGATCACATGCAGGCACTGGCGAACTATCAGCGGTCGTTGAGTGAGAACCGCTTCCAGCCCGAGGTTGCGGCCCGGATTGCTCAGCTTCAAGGAGCGGCGGCCGCCACAGGAACCGCCCCCACCGCCATTGCCCCCGCCACCGAGCCCCGCACGGCGACGACGTCGCAGCCGCCGGCGAGGTATTGAGAGGTAGCTGCTAGCCATCAGCTGATAGCTGTTAGCCAGAGGGTTGTGAGTCTGCCGGCAGGGTGCAAGTTTCTTGCACTATTCTCTCGGGACTCTTCGCGGCAAATGTTTCTGGATGCCGGGCTGCACACAATATTGCACCGTGAGTCTTGTGGTAGGCACACGCAAGTCGTGGCACAATCCACACTTGAGTTTTGGTCGTGGAAAGGGGTCCCACATTTTCGGTGCAGAACTCGTTCGTATTGCACGGTGGGCGCGATGGAGGTCGCGGAAAATCGAGTCTGTATGGAAAGTGGGGCGTGCAAAATTTGGTGGGTTTCACTTAATTGATTCAATTCATTGATGCGGCGAAAAGGTTGCGGAGTGGCCGTTGTTGCGGACATGGTGTGGTCTTACCACAACGCGCGGCCAAAACCAAAGGAAATCTGGGCGGGAAAATCCTGGTTGTCGTGCGGTGACAGTCGAGTAAGAGCTAATTCACGTGGACTCGATGGCGACGCCAAAATCGAGAGGTGTCCATGAACGAGGTTTCATGGCGTCAAACGCAAGATCGCGCGCGGAGCGTGAATCCGCAGACACATTGTTGACGGATGATGCAACTTTGTCGTGGCTTGCGTCGGCCGCGTGTTCTTCGGCGCGTCCCGATGCCGAGTTAAGCGAAGAGAGGAGCGCGTCATCATATTCCGCGGAATAGAAGTAAGCCGGAAGGCGCAAATCCGTTTGAGAAGAACGTCGGCGTTGGAATGCCGCCTTTCCAAAAGACATGCTTGTGTCATTTGAGAAAGCGTCGGCCACCAAACTAGAATTCGCGGCAAGCGTCTCCACTGGCGCGAAGTCCTGGTGACTGTTTAGCGCAATATTCTCAAACGTCGCGGCGGGGCTTACGGATAATTGCATGGCGAAATGCGCTCGCCATACATCGTAATCTTCCACGCCAATAGCACCGTTGCCGCTTCCATCGGCGGAGGTATAGGCGGGCACGGTGGCACCGACGAACTTGCGCCAGACTACGTAGTCCGCCGCGTCGACCAGACCGTCGCTGTTGAAGTCACCGAATACGGCGGCTGGCAGCGGTTGGGACTGTAGTTCATACGCCCCAATATCGATTCGGCCGCCGCCCACACCATCGGCGTCAAAGACGCGCGTATAGGGCATACCACGCTGGTCAAATAGCGGCGTGCCGGCGATGCCGGAGAGTGCTGAGGGGTCGCCGGCATCGATCGCCGGGCTACCGGGAAGTAGTGCGTGCGTTTTGGTTGGACCGCCGTTATCAACAAGCGGGCCAAGCTTGGGGTCCAAAACACCGGTTTGATCGCCAGTCTGGTTAAAGGCCGGCAATGCGCTGCCAGTACCAATTAGGTTGTACCCGAGCGAAACGAAGGTATTGATTGAGGCGTCAATTGCCACGTCGCCGTTGACGTTACCCGCGATAATGGATGACTGAAT
>JADZDJ010000244.1 GCA_020851115.1 Pirellulales bacterium | reverse complement strand
TGGTGGCCTTCGACTCCTTCGTCAACAAGGTACTCAACCCGTTTGAACGCATGCTCGGCACCACCTTGCTAGGCGTCCAAACCATCCAAACCATCAACCGCTTCCCGCAAGGGTTCCAGACGTTCTAGCCGCGTTGGTGAATCGTGGCCGAATGGATAGGCGGGACGCCCGCGTTTCGGACGGAAAACTCAACTGGCTGGCCGGGAGCCAACGATCCATTGGAGCCACCGATCAAGAAACATTTGCAATCCAATTCGTATACCTTTAAGATTCATGCGGGCGCCGATGGCCTGCAAACTTCCAAGGAGGCGATCATGAAGCACGTTATTTCAACTCTTTCAGCCTTCGCCGCAACCCTCGTGTTATCCCAATTGACGCTGGCGCAACAGCCGTTTTCAAACGTGCAGCAGCAAGCGACCGTTTCTCCCTATCTGAACCTTGTGAATCGAACTGGTTCCGCGATGCCGAACTACCAGACGCTTGTTCGTCCGCAGCTTCAATCGGACCAGCAGTTTGCAAAGCAACAGAACCAAATCCAGCGACTTCAGCGGCAAACTGCCGGATTAGCTGCCGGTGGCGGATATGGGCCGCGAGGAATTTCATCTCAAATCCGCGGTACCGGGCACGTAACCCGATTTATGGACACCAGCCACTTCTTTCCGCAGCGGCAGTAGTTGTCTGCGTCTCTTGCAGCAAATTAAGTTGTTTGGCCTGCGATTGCCAATTAGGATGAAATGACGGTGGTGCAAACCACAGCCGGTTTTTTCTTCCTGCAATTGCCTTTGCCTGTTGCCCACCAAAAGGTGGCACTAGGGCAAATGGTGGAAAGGCCAGACATGAATGCCCGATGCCTGCGATTCGTACTCGCTGTCGCTGCAGCAATGATGGGAGCCTCTGCATGCTTTGGCGCTCCCCCGTTCCATAATATTGTTCCGCCTCCGACAACTACCCCTTATCTGCAACTCTATCAATTTAACCCGCGCAATCCGCAGTATCAGAACGCCTATCAGACCATTGTTCGACCGCGGCTTCTTCAGCGACAACAGTCAGACGATCAAATGCTTCAACTCGACAGGCTAGAGCGTCAGCAACAAGCCCTCATCAAGAGCCGTCACCTTCCACCGCCGTCTCTAGGGCCGTCGCCGACAAAGCTTGGGGCATCCAAAAGCATCCGTAGCACGGGGCATCAAACACGCTTTCTGGACGGGCGGCGGTTTCAGGAGCATGCACACTATTTCCCACCACGGGCAATTCGCTAGCCGCGTAATATAGCATCGGAGTGGCTCGAATCGCGGCGAAGAAACCGCCTTCTCATTGGTCCCGGCCAGAAAAACGCTAGCGAAATCCGCCGCCATGTGAGATAATGGCAACAGACAGATTTTGCAACCTCGGGCCATAGAGGAGAAGATACGGCCATGTCCAGGCATCCACGTTCCGGTCGACGGCTCGCGCGCTATTTCGCACAAACCTCTCTAACGCGACGCGCGGGCTTTACCTTGGTGGAGCTATTGGTGGTGATCGCGATCATCGCCATGCTCGCCGGCTTGCTGCTGCCGGCGGTGAATAATGCGCGGGAATCGGCACGGCAATCGACGTGCATGAACAACCAGCGAAACTTTGCCCAAGCGATTCAGCAATACGTCACCTCCAAGGATACCTTTCCGGGCTATCGGCAAGTGATGAACGTGCAAAATGGCTCCAAGATCGTCATGAATTGGCAAGTGGCGCTGATGCCAAACCTCGGAAAGACGGACGTCTACCAAGCACTCCAAGCCGGGGCAATTACATCGCTTCCTTATTTTGAACTTTCCGTCTGTCCAAGCGATTCCTCGGGAGCAGGAAAATCTAGCCCATGGACGAGCTACGTTGCAAATACGGGGTTACTCGACAAGTTTATCAATCCGAATGTGTGCATCTACAAAACTATTGGTGGGAGCAACCCAATCGAATCGGCAGCGAACGGGATTTTTCAAGATAAGGTTCTGGGAAAACTGAAAGTGACTTTGACTGACATCAAGGATGGTCCGACCAATACACTATTGATTGCCGAGAACATGGACGCTTTTTATTACAACGACTCTCCATGTGTTCTTACCGCAAATTTAAATGCTGCGCAGAACTCTTGGGAGCGCGGAACTGGTTTCGTTTGGTGGGATACATCAACAACAACCCCGCAAGCTCCTACCTCCGCTACGGCTCCGTATCCCGTTGCAGGGATAAACGGCGGTAAGGGAGATTACGATCCCAGTATATTGAACTGGCCAAGCTCGCCTGATCTATTCAGTGATACGCCAACAGTCAGCCCACCGACACAAAATACGAACTACGCAGCCCGCCCCGCCAGCGCCCATCCTGGCGGGGTTCTGGTCGCGTTTGCAGGCGGTAATACGCGGTTTTTGAAAGACGACATCGATTATCGAATATACTGCTTGTTGATGACCCCCAACGGCGCAAAAGCAACGACACAAAGTATCGGTTGGCAGAAGTTTATGCCGCTGGATGACAGTGCGTTTTAGGTTTCGCGCATTCAAGCCATTCTCTTGGCTCGAATTGCAGTCGATTCGCTCGTCTCAACGCACCTTCGCTACGATCCGCAGACATTGCCTTGGTCGCCGTTCGACTTCAGCAAATTGCAATAGGTTGATTTAGTAAAGATCACGCATCGATGTCATCACGTTGCCTGGCCTTTTAGAACACCTGCCCTTGCAGCAGCAACGTAGGTTTAACCGCCGCTCGAAGCAATAATGGCAACGCCGATCAAGGCCGCGACAATGGCGGCACCGATGACGGCCCAAGCCCAAATGGGCAAGCCGCCGTCGGCAGAAGGTTGCCGATAGCTTGGCGTGTACCCGGCTGGTGAATTTGGCTGATTGGGGCGTGCGGGGGTGCGGTTGGCGCCGGCGCGGATACGGTCTTCCATCTCGTGCTGAACTAATTCGGCCGCTTCTTCCAGCAAGCTACTCAACGGCTCGTCATCTTTTTGCTTCAACGACTTGGCGACCGGCAGCGATTTGCCGGAGCCTTTAAGAGCCCCCGACTTGCCGCCGAGCACGCTGCTGCTGTCGGCGCGCACGATGCTGCTGCCGTGCCGAATGATGCTGCTGCCGCTGATGCGGACGCTGCTGCCTCCGTGGAGAATCTGCGAATCGGAGCTCGGCCGCGCGGGCCCCCGCGGCGGACTGAACGAATTTGATTTGCCTTTAATCGTATCCTGGTTGCGGTTGGAAACCGTGTCGTCGTCGCTCGACTTGTCTTTTCGTCGAGGAGGGTGCAACGGACGGCGCGGCGGCGGCCCGACCGGGCGCGAATCTCCGCGCAACGTGCTGTCGCCGGTCACGTCCTTGCCGCGAGATTGCAGCCATTTGGTCAGCGTGGCGGCGACTTCGCCGGCCGATTGATAGCGCGCCTCCGCATTCTTTGCCATCATTCGCAAGCAAACATCCACGAGCGCTTGCGGAGCATCTCGACGGTCCTCGTAAATGCTCTTGGGCATTTCGCTCAAGTGCTTCGCAATCCTCTCCGGCAACGATCCCGTTGGGAATGGCGCATGGCCCGTGAGCAGGAAATATAAGGTGCATCCGAGACTGTAGATGTCCGCCCGCTTATCGACACTGTGGCTGTTCTTAGCCTGCTCGGGGGCCAAATAATCGGCCGTTCCCAGCACATTTTCTTCGTGGGCGATCGTGAGGGAGGCCGCCTTATCGTCTTCCCACCGCGCCAGTCCCATATCCAGCACTTTCACAACGCCGCGCTGATCGACGAGCAAATTCGACGGCTTGATGTCGCGATGAATCAAGCCCGCTTGATGAGCGTGTTCCAAACCTTCCGCGGCCTGGCGAATAAAGTCCGCGGCCAGGTCGTAATCCAACTGGCCGGCGTCTCGCACGTAGGTTTGCAAGTCACGCCCTTCGACATACTCCATCACCAAGAAGTGATTGTCGTCTTGGTGATCGATGTCGTAAGCGCGAACGATGTTCTTGTGGTCGAGCTTGGCCGCCGCTTGCGCCTCGCGATAAAATCGGGCCAGATAAGACGAATCGTTGACGCGCTTCTTGGGCAGCAGCTTGATCGCCACGAGGCGCTGCATCTTGCTGTGCTCGGCCAGATAGACGGTGCTCATACCGCCGGTGCCGATATGCCCCAGCAGCTTGTACTTATCGCCGAGGCGAAAGCCTTTGTATTTGCCCTCCAGCAGCTTTTCGCGATGCCACGGCGTAATCAGCCGGGCCTCCACCAGCTTGTCGGCCAAGGCTGGCCCGTCGATAGAAAGTCCCGCTTCGCGCTCGATCTTGGCAATTGCTTGATCGAGCGCATCTTGATCGACCAACTCGCTGCGACGCAGTAAATCTCCAAATTTGTCGGTGCTAAGCGCGACCATGACGAGACCCGCCACGCTTGCGAGACCAGTGCGAGACGACTAAGAATTTCCCTCCCGCAGCGGCATCCAACCTCGCCGCCGCGACCCAAACCTCATTGAAATAGAATATCAAGAAAATGCAAGAATTACCAGCAATTCGCTGGTCGATTTGGCCGCTAAGGGTTAGATTATCAAAAAAATGAGACGGTTTTTCGTCCTTTGTTCCCCAAAAGCAGGAGGCCACCGAGCCAGAAACGCATTGTTTTCGGTCGTGCTGCGGTCAGGCAGGCGGCAGCCAAGGGAGGGTTCTGCCCGTGTCGAAGCATGAAAATTACATCGTTCCATGCGACTGGTGCCGCCTGCAACATACACGGTTGAGATGAAACGTCTGCCTTCCGATCCCATGCCAACCGCGATTCTTTACACCCGACAGGGATGCTGCTTATGCGAGCAGGCGAAGTCGGTGCTGTTTTCCCACGGGCTTTCGATCGACGAAATCGACGTCGATTCGGATCCTGCGCTACGCGAAAAGTACGACCACTGGGTGCCCGTTGTGGCAATCGATGGCAAAGAGCGCTTTCGCGGACGCATCGATGAAGTGCTACTACGGCGGTTGCTGCGCAATTAGTCAGCGAGCATCATGCCTGGGCTGCGTTCGCTGGCGCGCCACTTTCCAAGACTTGAATCGCTTGGAGCAGCCGCGTGCGAATTTGGTCCAGCCGATCTTCGTTTTCGATCTTGTCGCCCAATTCATCGGTGACATAGAACACATCCACCACTTGGTCGAGGTACGTGCCAATTTTGGCGAGCGACACCGAAAGCCCCAGGTCAAACAGCGTGCGGGAAATCGTGTACAGCAAGCCCAAGCGGTCGCAGGCGAACACATCGATGATGGTGAACTGCTCCGACGTGCTGTTGTCGATTCGCACCCGAGTCGGCTGAATGTGCAGCACGTCGCTAGCACGGCGAGTGCTGCTTTGCCACACGCGGCGAAAAACCGGCGGTTCGCCGCAGGCGAGCGAGTCGATGAGGCGTCGATCAATCTCCTCCAGTCGCTGGCTCGCTGGCGCGCAAGAAAAATCCGGATCTTGCACGCGGAAGCGGTCCAGCACCAGCCCATCGGCCAGCGTGTTGATATTGGCCGAGAGAATTTGCAACCCCTGACTACTCAAGGCGCCGGCCAACTTATGGAAGACGCCGGGCGTGATCGATTCATAAGTACCGATCGTGTATTCGATGATTTTTGTCTCCGGTGAATAAAGATGCCAGACTCGCGCTTCGCTCGTACCCAGGTTGCGCAGACGCCGCAGTTCGTCGGCAATCTGGGGCGCCGGCGTGGTCATCAAATAAGAACTTGGCAGTAAGTCGATCTGCCGTTCAAACCAAGCAGTATCCGTCTCGCGCTCGATCGCCGTCCGCGCGTCCGCTCGGCGCTCATCGGCGGCCAGAGATGGGGTATCGCCCGATAAGTGACGCAGTGCTCGTTCGTACAAATCGATCAACACTTCTCCCTTCCATGAATTGAATACGCCCGGCCCCACGGCTGCTAAATCGGCGCAGGTCAGCACGAGCAGCATCCGCAGTACTTCAGCCGAGCCGACTTCGACCGCAAACCGGACGATCAGTTGGTCGTCGCTCGTATCGCGTCGAAAGGCGAGGTGCGACATCATTAGATGCTTGTGAACGAGGAACTTCAGCGTTTCCGCTTCGCGCGGGGGCATTCTCAATCGCCGGGCCGTTTCCTCGGCGATTTGCAGTCCGACATCGCTATGATCGTCCACATACCCCTTTCCCAGATCGTGAATGAGGAGCGCCAAATGCAGTGTCCGCTTCTCCTGAATTGACCGATACACTTTGGCCCACGGCCGCGGAACATCGAGCAATGATGTTGCCGCTTCCACGGCACGCAAGCAATGTTCGTCAACGGTATATTTATGATACTCGTTGAATTGCAACAGACCGCGCGCGTGCGTGAAGGCCGGAATCAGTTTTTCCAGCGCGCCCAGTTCGTGCAAGCTGCGCAGCAGTTCGCCCAGTCGAGCGGGCTGCGAAAGCAACGACAGGAATCGTTCTGACGCTTCGCGCGGTACGACCGCTGGCAGTTGAGGCGCTGTCCGATGAATTGCTTCCCAGGTGCTGTGGGCAATTCGCTTATTGTACATATTGGCCAAATCCGCGAGGCGCAGAATTTCAACCAGGTCGCCCCGCAGCTTCTTCAGGCCGCGCTTGGTGGCGCTAATCCGCGTTGGTCCTACGCGAAAATCTCCTTCCACCTGATGGCCGAAAATCGGCGACAGCCTTTCGCCCCATCTGATCCAAGGATCGGCGCCTTCGACAAACCGCGATACGATCTGCTGCACCGCGCGACTGTGCCGAAAATAGTCGCGCATGAACTGCTCGACGGGCAAAATGCCATCGGCCCCCCGACAGCCGAATAGGTCGGCCAAGCGAACCTGCTCGGCGCGGTCCAGCACATCGTTGGCGTGCTGGGCGTGGAAGTGCAGCTCGTTTCGCACGCGCAAAAAGAATTCGGTCGCCCGTCGCATCGCGATTTGGTCTTCCTTCGAAAGCGCGGCGAGTAGTTGCAGGCTCTCTGGAGACGCCTGTCCGTAACGCACAAAGCCCACCCACCGCAGCAATTGCATGTCGCGCAGTCCGCCGGGTGATTCTTTCACATTCGGTTCGAGCAAATACACCGTTTCGCCGAACTGTGCGCGCTGCTCGCCGCGCGATTGATCGATCGCACCGACCAGTCGCCGCCAATGCCGTCTGGTTGTCCTCCGAAATCGACTTTGAAATCGCGCGAATAATGTTTCGCTGCCGGCGAGCAGTCGCGATTCGATCAGCGACGTGAACACCGTGGCGTCTTTCAGCGCGCCTTTGCAGGCTTGCTCGATGGTCCACCAATTTTGGCCAGGGCTAAGCCGGACGTCGGACAAATCTTGCTGTAGTCGGCGGCGCAGCCCGTCGATTTGCTCCGCGGCGCCGGCTAGATGCAGCACCATCACATCCGCGTCGGAAAAAGGCGCCACTTCGCGCCGGGCTTGCCCTCCCAGCGCCACCAGCGCGATCTGATCTTGAATCGATTCGGCGTCGGTGGCTGAAATCAGATCGTTGATCGCAGCGCGGTAAAGGTCGAGTACCGCGCGATCGAGCATATCGGTCAGCCGCGTGCTAACTTGAATTCCCGGCGATCCGGCCTGATGCTGCCGGTGCAAATCAGCCCGCTGAGCGCAGAGCCAATCGCGGGCGGCAAGCACGGCGGCTCGGAGATTGACGCCAGAGGACATTGAATATTTCACCTCGATCGACAGCGCAGTAGTACACCAGGATCAACGGCTGAAGGGGTGAGCATGGGAAAGGATAAAGAACGATCAGGCTGCTCTGCCCATTCTCTTACCCCTTTGCGCCATCACTCCTTCACTCGCTCATGTAATTTATGGATGGCGTGATTTACATCACACCGCATCGTCTCCGGTTTCCCCCGTGCGAATGCGGATGGTATTCAGCAGATCGGAGACGAAGATCTTGCCATCGCCGATTTGGCCGGTTTGTGCGACGCGCATAATCGTGCCGATCGCGCTTTGGAGCTTGTCGTCGGGCACGACGATTTCTAATTTGACTTTCGGCACGAAATCGACGGCATACTCCGTGCCGCGATACATTTCGACGTGTCCTTTCTGTCGGCCGAAGCCGCGGACTTCGACCACGGTCATGCCGACGATGCCTTGCTCCGCCAAGGCGTTTTTCACATCTTCCAGTTTGAAGTGTCGGACAATTGCTTCGATTTTTTTCATGGTAGAGAGGTTGGCTGTGCGTATGAGACGTTCGACTTCCGAAAAATCTTGACGATCGGGCATCCATCGCTCGAGGCGGATGCATTCGGTCGCCTGTGAAATTTACCTAGATGAAAATATACCCTTCCTCGCCGTGCTGACTCAGGTCTAACCCTTGAACTTCTTGCTGTTGGCTGACGCGCAGGCCCATCGTCAGGTCGAGCGCTTTCAGGATCACGAATGTGGCGACGACCGCCAGAAGCCAACTGACCGCGACGGCCGCCAACTGGCCGGTAAGGATGCTTCCGCCTTCCAGGAATCCAAGCTTCCTACCTTCCGAGACCGCGATGTCGGTGACGGCGCGGGTCGCAAACACCCCCGTCAAAATTGTTCCCAGCGTGCCGCCGATGCCGTGAACGCCAAAGGTGTCGAGCGAATCGTCATATCCGAGCTTTGATTTGAGCGTTGTGCAAGCAAAAAAGCAAATCGCACCGGCGGATAATCCCATGATGATAGCGGGCATTGGCGTCACATAGCCGGAGGCTGGAGTGATGCAAACCAATCCGGCAATCACGCCGGAGCAGGCTCCCAGCACGCTCGGCTTTCCACGAAAAATCCACTCCATGCTCGCCCAGGCAAGCGTGCCGGCAGCCGCGGCGAATTGCGTGGCGGCAAAGGCGCTTGCCGCAATCGCATCCGACGAATAATGGCTGCCAGCATTTAAGCCGAACCAGCCAACCCACAACATGCCAGCACCAAGCGTGGTGTAGGTCAAATTGTGCGGCGGCATTGGTTCGTGGCCGTAACCCAATCGCTTGCCAATGAGTAGCGCACAGATCAAGGCCGACACGCCGGAGCTAATATGCACCACCGTGCCCCCGGCAAAATCGAGCGCACCGCCAGCCAAGGCATACGGCTTGCCAAACGACAGCAGCCCGCCATCCCAAACCCAGTGGCACAGCGGAAGGTACACGAAAGTATCCCACAAAACCATAAACGCGACCATCGCGCTGAATTTCATGCGTTCAGCGAATGCTCCGCAAATCAAGGCGGGAGCGATGATGAAAAACATGCCCTGAAACAGCATGTGCGTGAGCCGCGGAATCGGCACAGCGCCTTCCAGCGGCGGATCTGCCTTTCGGCCGTTCGCCTCATCCCAGGTCAATTCAACATTGTTCATCAGCAAGTAGTCGCCGTTGCCGATCCACTTCGATAGCGGCGGCGCATCGCTGGCCGCAGCATCGCCTCCATAGGCGAGCGAGTATCCATACAGCGCCCAAATGATGGAATTCATCCCCATCAGGAACACGCACTGCATCATCACGCCCAAGACGTTTTTCTTGCGCACCAAGCCACCATAGAACATGGCCAGCCCTGGTACGGTCATAAACAGCACGAAGGCGCTGCAGGTGAGCATCCATGCGTTGTCACCTGCCATGTGGGCGGTGGCCGCGCCAGTCGCACTTGCCGACGCAGTCGCTAGTTTGGTGCTGGTTGGGGCTTGCGCGCTAGCGCTGATCGAGTCCAATAGCAGCGCCGCCGCGAGACCACATCCGCAAATCGCTTTGATGAATCTCGCCATTGAATTTTGCCGGGACTGCGAATTAGAAACGGTTGGACCGTCGGACGCCTACCACAAAAACCGACGGAAATTGCGGAAGTGGTTCAGACGGTCGGCTTCCGGAGTTGCCGGAATGGTGGATGGTAACGCTTAGGAACCCATGCGCTGCGCTTTGCCGCAGTAGCCTACCAAGTTCACCAACGTAGCTAGCGACCGTCCAAGGGTAAAGAGCGAAGTTCCCAGGCGGCGTTTGCGATCCTCTTCCGCAGCAACCGCTACCGGTCAACTTTCTGCCAAAGAACGTCGCCACGCCCGGCAAGCTGATTCGCGGCCCGCGCTAAAACAAAGAGCAAGTCTCCTAGCCGGTTCAAATAGGCGATGATATTGGGCGAAAGCACTACGTTTTCTTGTTCGCCTAGCGACACCGCGCAGCGTTCCGCTCGGCGACAAACGCTGCGGGCGACATGCAACAGGGCTGCCGCACGACAACCGCCGGGCAGAATGAAATCTTGGAGCGGCGGCAGATCCGCTTGGAATTGATCGATCGCCGATTCTAGCTTCTTGATCTGCTCGGATGATACGAGATTCGTGCCGCACGAACGCGGATCGAGGGCCGCCAGCTCGGCCCCTAAGTCGAACAATGTATGCTGCACAGACGCCAATCGCGAATCGATTTCGATCGGCAAGGCTTCAGTTCGCACCAGTCCTAGCACCGCGTTCAACTCATCGACGGCCCCGATAGCCTCGATCCGCACGTCATTTTTGCGCACGCGCGATCCGCCGAATAAGCCCGTTTGGCCGCCATCGCCAGTCTTGGTGTAGATTTTCATCGTTGGCTACAAGCTCGGTCAGAGCCGCAGAAATGGCCGCAACCATTGTATGCTGCATCGATTGGACAGTCCGTTGAAGTCGCTGTTGGAAATGCATGTCCAACGCCGCCAACTGATTAACCACTGGCCATTGGCCACTACCCTGCTCGCAGCCTTTGTTCAACGCGCTGAATCGCTTCATCCACGGTACAGCGACGCTCGGAGAGGTCGATGTCCGACTGGTTCGACAGCCAATCGGAAACACGCTTTTGCGCTGAGATCACTGTACTGTGGCTACGACGGCCGAAATGCTGACCAATTTCCGCGAGTCCAGCGCGCGTATGCTTTCGCGCCAGAAACATCGCCAGCATCCGTGCTGAGCTAATCGCCTTCGTCCGCCCCCCCGATTGCAGGCTTTCGTTCGACAGCCCAAATTCGTCGCAAATTGCCCGCTCGATGTCGGTCAGCCGCACCGCTTTTCGACTATGGCGAAGCAACTCGGCCAACGAAACTTCTGCCAATTCATGGGAGATCGGTTCCTTCAACATACGGCTGGCGGCATGAATGCGATTGACCGCTCCTGAGATTTCGCGGGCGCCTGTCGTCACGTTAGCGGCAATGTATTCGGCCACCGCTGGCGGAAATTCGACGTCCAACCGACTCGCAAATTGCTGCACCAAGCCAATGCGCAGGGACAAATCGGGTTGCTCCAGGCTGCAGGTCATTCCGCCCGCCAACCGTGAAGCCAATTCAGGCCCTAGCTCGCCGAGTGCCGCGGGAGAACGATCGGCGGAAAACACCAACTGTTTACCGTCGCGGTGAAGTGCATCGATGGTGTGCAATAGCTCGACGAGCGTTGCCCGCTTGCCCTCGAGGAACTGCACGTCGTCGACGATCAATAGATCGACGCCGCGATATTTTCGACGAAAGCTCGGCAGCCCGGCGCCGCGAAGCGCTTCGACGAACAGTGTAGTGAACTGCTCGGCCGACAGGAACACTACGTTTGCGCTGCGGCGAAGAGCATGTGCGGCAGTCCAAATCGCTTCCAGAAGATGCGTCTTGCCACAGCCGCTGGGCCCGTGAAACAGCAGCGGCGACATGCTGCCTGGCTTTTCCACCGCCGTTTGAGCCATCGCATGGGCAAGCCGGTTCGAGCTTCCCACGACAAACGAATCGAGTTTGGCAAATCGCCGGCGCGATCCTGTGGTAAGGTTTTCGCCTTGTGCAGCGGTCACCGCAAGATGGCCGCGGCGGCTGGTTCGACGCCAGCGGTTGCCCATCGCGGCCGTTGTCGATGGCGCGGGCGCGACGCCCGCATGATTTCGGTGATGAGTCACCAGGACCGAGTTGGCGGCCGGTTCGCTCGAACCTGCAAACGGCAATTGCGTTTGACGCACTTCTGGCAGTGCTGAATCCGTTGGGAGGGATGCGTCGGCAACGTGAAATTCCACGGCCGCGGAGCGGCCGAGAACATGGCGGCAAGCCGTTTCGATCGCGCCTCGGAAATGGATCCGCAGCCAATCTTGCACAAAACGGCTTATCGCAGTTACGCGGAATATTCCGTCGGTAAGCTCAAGCTTTGTCTCTGCACCAAACCAGAGTTCAAAATCGTCCCGCTCAACCTTGTCGGCCAGCAGTGTACGCACGGCCAACACGATTTCCTTATCGTCCATGGTCTGATCCTGACCGGAGTCTCTAGCGCGCAACAACTTCCCGCTATCGCACCTTCGTGGCGGCGATTTCACATCCGAACTGGAAAGCGAAGCAGTAAGAAAGCCCGTCCGCTAGCGACGGCAGCGCCGTCGAAAAAATGTTTTGTGTGTCACCCGAAGGATGCGATTGTACGTCTGCTAGCGTTGCTGTCAAACCTTGGGAGAACACTTTTTGCAAACCACCGTGCTGAGAAAAAAACGTGCATAGAAAACCTTCGGAAATCTCAGCCTGTCAAGTATGCGCATCCGATAAAAAATATTTTTTAGTCGGGTTGCGCGCTGCGTGGAAAAACTGTTCGATCGAAATTTAATTGCTTCGCTTCTCGAGGCATCATCGCCCAAAATATCTGGAGATAGCTTGCGCGCAGGCATTTTGACTTCACAACAGCAGCAGATACAGCTTGTATTTCGCGGCCTCAGCAAATCCCGCGGCTCGATAAATCGCCAGCGCGGGCTTGTTTCTCGCGTCTACCGCTAAACTCAACCGCTCGGTTGGCAAGCCTCCCGCGATGGTTCGTGCATGCTCAATAAAATCGCGCCCCATGCCGCGCCCGCGAAACGGTGGTACAACGCCCATGTAAATGAGCTCCAAATCGCGCTGCTTCGGATGCTCGGCGAGCAATAGGCAGCCTACATTCGCGCTTTCCTGCTGCGCGACGAACCACGTTTGCCGGCGGTTGTGTCCGATGGCTCGATAGCTCGCCAACACCTCGTCGACCGGTCGCTTGCCGTTTAACTCTGGGCAGTCTTGCGATGCATCGTAAGTCTGCGAAATTAATTGAGATAATATAACTTCCGCTTGCGGAGTATCGTCGAACAGCATAAACCGCAGACTGTTGCGAATCGGAAAGGATTTCTGGTCGGATACGGCACAAACTAAATGAAAGACGTCGGTAATATGGGAAAAACCGACAGATTTCAGCCTCTCCGCGGTTTGTGAATCGGCCACACCGACCAGCGATTGAACAACCCGAACGTGACGCTGCCTGGACAACTCCAAGGCAGCGCGAACTGCCGCCATTGCCGCAGAGTCCGGCACGATTTTGGCCAGAGCGTATGCCGACAAGGCCGCGATGCGGCCGGGACGAATTTGCAGAATCTGCTCGAAGTCGCCCATGGTTGTTCCGAAAACGGCTCCACCCCTCACGAGTGCTGAAATTGACATTGGGCAATGACGAGCAGGCCGATCTGCGTTATTCTTTCTCAGCCAGCATCCAATGCCAAGTCGCTCAGCCAAAAAAATCGCTTGTAAACGAAAGGCTGGTCATCCGGCATGTTCATCACGGAACGACAAAATTACGATTTACAGCGATTGTGCGTGTCCCCCTACTCATGCGCCGGGCTTCCGTTCTGGGTAATTTAGAACTAGCGATTGGCCTTTTTACACCGCCTTTCCCTTTCTTGCTTTCACCGATAATTTGTTATTTCCTCCGCTTTCATTCCCGCGACCATCGCTGCCATGTCGAACATTTCCCCCGTCCGCACCCGCTTTGCACCCAGCCCAACCGGCTATTTGCACATTGGCGGCGTACGGACGGCCCTGTTCAATTGGCTGTTTGCGCGGCGGCACGGAGGCCAGTTCTTACTGCGGATCGATGACACCGATCAGCAGCGAAACGTCGAAGCTGCGCTTGCCCCAATCCTGCACGGCTTTCGCTGGCTGGGAATCGACTGGGACGAAGGCCCCGAAGTTGGCGGACCTTACACGCCCTACTTTCAATCGCAGCGGTTCCCGCAATATCAAGCGGCGGTGGAAAAACTGCTGGCTGGCGGCTTTGCCTACCACGACTACGCGACTCCGGAAGAGATCCAAGCCGAGCGTGACGCCGCCGTCGCCGAAAAACGGCCATTTCTCTATAGCCGACGCTGGATGGCCGACAATCGTGAACAACAGCAGAAATTCGAGGCCACAGGACGCAAGGGGGTGGTGCGACTGAAAATGCCGCGCGACGGTAAACTGAAGTTCAACGACCACGTTCGCGGCGAAGTCGAGTTCGATTGGGCGCGCGAGCAAGATCACGTGATCCAGCGTGCCGACGGCACATGCTTGTATCATCTGGCCAGCGTGGTCGATGATTTTGATTTCCAGATTTCGCACGTAATCCGTGCTGAAGAGCATCTATCCAACACGCCGCGGCAAGTGTTCATCGCACAGTCACTCGGCTACCAATTGCCCGAGTATGCGCATCTGCCGTTTGTTGCCGAACCGGGAAGCAAGAACAAACTCAGCAAGCGTAAGCTTGCCCAGTATTTGAAGAATCAGGATTTCGCGCGGCTCTACGAGCACGGCATGGAAATCGCCCGTCGACTGGGTTCGGAGCCGTCGGCCGACACATTTAATCCAGTAATCGTCGATTTTTACGACCAGGTGGGTTATCTGCCAGATGCGATTGTGAACTACTTGATGCTGCTCGGCTGGTCGCTGGATGACAAAACTGAGTTCTTCACTCGTCGGCAAATGATCGATCATTTTTCGCTCGCCCGCGTCACCAAGGCTCCGGCGAGCTTCGATTGCAAAAAGCTCTGGGCGTTCCAAGATCACTACATGCAGGAACTGCCAATCAAGCAAAAGGTGACAAAGTTGCTCCCGTTTCTCCAGCGCGCTGGGCTGATTAGCGATCCGCCGTCGTGCGACGTCGGCCCGAAACTCACCAAGATCATCGAAGCCGCCGGCGACCGCCTGAAAGTCGGCGGTGATATTCTTGCGTATGCCGATTTCTTTTTCACCGACGACTTTTCCTACGACGAAAAAGCGGCTGCAAAGAGCCTGCAAAAGCCTGGCGCAATTGACATTCTGAAAAAATTCAAAGGCCGGCTCGCCGAGGTCGAGCCGTTTGAGTCGGGCCCGTTGGAAGCAACCCTGAAGGCCTTCGTCGATACCGAGTCCATCAAAATCGGCGACCTCGTTCACCCCTTGCGCGTCGCCATCAGTGGCAAAGGCGTCGGTCCAGGCTTATACGATTGCTTGGCGCTGCTCGGCAAAGAAAAGTGCCTCGCCCGAATCGACCGCGCGATTCCATTGGGGTCGCCGTCCCAATAAACTGCTCAGATAGCGACTCGACCGCCGCCAATGCGTCTCCGCGGCTTTTTTGCTCCACTTTTCTCGCCGTTACACGCTCGTCGTCGCCCGCTGGGTATCGCGTTCCAAATGTCGCGCTCCCCACAACCAAAACAGCCCGCTAATTAATATCGCAAACGACACGGCAAGAAAGCCCGCATTCATGTTCCCCTGATAAACTTTTCCAACATCTCCTGCCGCCAAGATGCGCGGATCAACCATGCCCGCGAACAGATCATTGACCCAACCGATCATCAGCGGACTGATCGCATCTCCAAGTGCATGAATGACAAAAATGTTGACGGCATAACCAGCCGCCCGAATCGAGGGGTGTGTGACATTGGCCAAGACGGTATTCGTTGGTCCGGTATTAAAAAACACACACAGGCAAGCGGCGAAGATCAGCAGCCACGCTGCCGGAAAGGGCGTCACGATCAGGGTCGCCACCAGCGGAAAGCCCAGCAGCATTGCCGCGCCGGACACGAGAAAGTATGAGCCAGAAAATCGGCTGCGCAATTTGTCTCCGAGCCAGCCTCCCGCGAGTGTGCCAACCAATCCGGAGACGACAACGATCACGCCGAACCAAAAGTTGGCGTCGGCCGTCGCCTGCTGAACCTCCGTTTCGATCGTCAAATTCACTTCACCGGCGCGAACCATTCGCCACACGATGTACTTGGGAACCCAAAACGCCAGCCCGCCCAAGGCAAACGTCATGGCTGTCATTCCTGCGGTGTTGAGCAGATACGATGGAATCCGCAGCAACTGCTTGTAGTCGCGCAGCGTCGCGGTCTTTCGCAACGCTGCATTGCCGCCGACCTGTACATCTTCGCGCGGCGGATCGCACATCAGCAGCGCGAGAATGCCAAGCAAAATCCCCGGCGGAACGACCAGGAAAAATGCCCAGTGCCAACTCCACCCACAGCCCACCACTTGGCCACCCAGCAGATATCCCAGCGCACTTCCCACAGGAATGGCAGTATAGAACCAGGCCAACACGCGGCCGCGGCGCTCGATGGGGAACAGGTCGGAGATGATCGTCGGCGCGATCGGACCATAGGCCGCTTCGCCAATCCCGACGAACGTGCGGGTCAACAGCATCACTCCCAACTCAGTGGCCAATCCAGAAGCCCCACTCGCCAAACTCCACAAAATCACTCCGATGCCCACTAGCATCCATCGGCCGAAACGATCCGCCAACCAACCAAACAGCGGCGCAAACCCCATGTAGCTCAACAGGAAGGCCGTTGCCAACAGCCCCATCTCTCGATCGCTGGCCTTGAATTCCGTCTGCACCACGGGAACGACGGCGGCCAGCACCTGGCGATCGATATAATTGAATAGATTAATCGCCAACAACAGGCACAACGACCAACGTGCGCCAGCCATCGACGATCGACGTTTCGAGAATGACCGCTCTGCAGCGCCCTGTTGCTTCATGCGTTGAGTCTAACGATTCTGTCGCTCCAACGCAGCGCGAACTTCCGGTAACGGGGAATCGATGATCGGCAGTTCAAGTCCCGCGATTTCCTTCAGTCGTCGCCAGCCGCGGGTGATCAGCGTTTCGCGCTCGCGCACATAACTCGCATCCAATTGCCGTTTGTCGAACGCCCCTTCGACCATCACTGGCTCGAAATCGTCATCGACAATGAATTGTGCCAGCACAGGATCGCAGCGAAGATGCCGTTCGCGCGTCGTATGCAACGTTTCCGGATCGACTTCGCCGATTACATAGCGCAGATAGAGATCACTCTCCGCGATCGTTTCCACGTCGCCGCCGCACACGTCGCACAGATAACCTTGCTCGCATTTGGCCATGTTGAGGAGGGGCGTGGTTTGAGGGGTATGAGACGTGTATCCAATCACGACACATCGGGCTTGAGACTTACCTTCGATCGGCCCTCGATCCTAGATCCTCGTCCCTCACAGGCCCAGCACATCCGCCATCCCATACATCCCTGGAGGTTTGTCGTGTAAGAACTTTGCCGCCGCCAGCGCTCCGTGCGCATAGCAATCGCGATTGCTGGCGCGAACGGTCAGCTCGATGGTTTCACCCAGCAGGCCGAAAAGGACCGTATGCTCGCCGGGGTTATCGCCAGTGCGGATCGCATGGTAGCCGATTTCATCGTGCGGCCGAGCACCGGGTCGGCCTTCGCGGCCGTGCTGGTGCTTGGAAAGGCCCATCGATTTGGCAATGATCTCGCCGAACCGAAGCGCTGTTCCGCTGGGCGCGTCTTCCTTGTAGCGGTGATGCCGTTCGATGATTTCGACGTCGGCCCCGCTCGGATGATCGCGCAGCGATCGGCCGGCGATTTCCGCTAACTTCATCGCCAGGTTGACCGCCAGACTCATGCTGGGCGACCACAGCAGCGGAATCTGTTTGGCGGCATCTTTGATCGCGGCCTGTTGATCGGCATCGAGTCCTGTGGTTGCCACGACGAGAGGAATCTTCTTGCCGAGGCAGGTTTGCAAGATCGACATGACCGCTGCGGGAACCGAGAAGTCGATCACCACGTCCACCGGCGCATTCAATTTCGCCGCGAGCGGCACGCCAAGCGGATGCAGCCGCGCGACCGAGCCGATGTCTTCACCCAGCTTGGGATGGTTCGACGTCTCGAGTCCCGCGACAATTTTCAATTCATCATCGGCCGAGCCAAGGACGACCAGCCGCTGCCCCATGCGTCCGGCGGCGCCATGGATGGCCAGTTGAATCGGAGTAGCCATATTGCCTCAAGAATCGCCGCGGATGGATCTCCGCGGCCGATGCGTGGTCCATGCACAGCATATAGGTTCTATGATTGACGTTCGCCCGCGATGCACATTCGAACGGGCGCGGCTCGAACATGCATCGGCCGTTGTCGAGCTGACCATATTTACTCAATTCGGCGCTAACTGTAAAGCTGTATCGCTTTGATGATCTCATCCAAGTCGTTATTCACCGTCACGGCGCGATTGGCAAAGGTGGCCCGCTTCACGCCGCGGCCGCCGAGAACTTTATTGAACTGTTCTTGGTCGGTGGTGTGATAGGCCACTGTAGCGGTTGGGTCTTTCAGTTGATGTCCCGTGAGGATACAAACCACCCGCTCATCGCGGCTGATTGTACCTTCGGCCACCAAGCGCTTCGCCCCGGCGACGCTGGCCGCACTGGCTGGTTCGCAGCCCAAGCCGCCGGCACCGACCTGCGCTTTGGCATCAAGGATTTCTTGCTCCGTCACCTCTCGCACAACGCCGTCGCAGACGTCCAGCGCTCGCAGGCATTTGTTTAAATTAACCGGGCGATTGATCTCGATGGCGCTGGCAATCGTGTCGGCGCGGCGATGCTCGGCATCCAACTGAGCATAATAACTGCTAGTGATGCGATTGTCGGGTCGCCCGCCGTTCCAACGCAAGCCGCGCCGCTGGAACAACTCATATAGCGTATTAGCGCCGACGGCGTTGACGACCGCCAGCCGCGGCACGCGGTCGATCAAACCGATCGCTTGAAGTTCAGCAAATGCCTTGCCAAACGCGCTCGAATTGCCGAGATTTCCACCCGGCACGACAATCCAATCGGGTACTTCCCAGCCAAGCGATTCAAGCACGCGGAACATGATCGTCTTCTGCCCTTCCAGGCGGAAGGGATTGACACTGTTCACCAGATAAATGCCTTGGCTGGCGGAAACCTCTTTCACTCGCTGCATGGCGTCGTCGAAGTCACCGGCGATTTGTACCGTCAGCGCGCCGTAGTCGAGTGCCTGCGATAACTTGCCGTACGAAATTTTTCCCGAACCGATAAAAATAATCGCCCTCATCAGTCGCGTAACCGCGCAGTACAGCGCCAACGACGCGCTGGTATTGCCGGTCGATGCGCATGCCGCCCGGCGCGCATTCACCATGCGCGCGTGAGTAAACGCCGCCGACATGCCATTGTCTTTGAAGCTGCCCGAAGGGTTCATGCCCTCGTACTGCAAGTGCAAACGCCCGCCGCCCAGCCCAATGTACTTGGCAACCGCCGGCACATCTTGCAGCAGCGTTTGCCCTTCGCCGATCGTGACGGCCAGTTCGCTGGGTGCAAACGGCAGCAATTCGCGGAACCTCCAGACGCCGCTTAGGCACAGCGGTTCCATCCGGCGAGACCATTTCGACTGGAACCACTCGAGCGACGAAGGGGGCCGAACGCGGTTCCAGTCGTAAGCCACATCGAGTAACTCACCACAACGGCACGCCACTCGCGATTCGCTAAGGCCATAGGTCGCCCCGCAGTCGGGCGAGATGCACCGCTGAAACGCTGCGTCATTCTGAATCAAAACGCTCACAATTTCCTAGTGTAAAGCAGCCAGCGTCCGGGTGGAACGGACCTTTGACACCCTATTGCCCCCTATCTATAATCACAAGTCTGCCCACGTGGAATCATAGGTCAACAGTGCAACTCAGCAGCGGAGAAGTCGATCGATGAAGAAGACCGAGGCGAAGGCATATAAAACAGTTTTGCTGGCTCTTCGAGCCAGGCTCCGGGGAGATGTTACGCAACTGGCCGATGCGGCCCTCAAGAAAAACGGCGATGGGAACGGCGATATTTCCAGCATGCCGATCCATATGGCCGACTTGGGCAGCGACAATTTCGAACAAGAATTCACGCTCAGCTTGATGGAAAATGAGGAAGCCACGCTCGATGCCGTCGAGGCATCGCTGGAGCGGATTGACGCGGGAACCTACGGCGACTGCGAGGAATGTGGGGCCAAAATTCCCAAAACTCGTCTGCAAGCCATCCCGTATACGCCTTTTTGTGTAAAGTGCGCTTCGGCGATGGAAAGTCGCCGATAATTGACCGGCCCCTGGGGCGACTTGCAAGTGGCACTGGCCTACTCGCTGAAACCTGTCCTTCGCAGGCAAGATTGCCTGCCTCACAATTCCTCGCATCACGGAAAGGTGCAATCTGGACCATGTGTTCGGTCCCCAAATGGCGATGGGCCTTGTTTTTTGGTCTCGCATTTGGCGGCTGCGCCGTCGATTTGGCGAGTAAACATTGGATCTTTGCCAAGCTCGGGATGCCGAGCGGCAATCGGATCGTCATCGTTCCGCCGGATATCTTCTGCTTGGAAACCAGCCTCAACGAAGGAGCACTGTTTGGAATCGGTCAAGGTATGGCGTTTGTTTTTGCCGGGTTGGCAGTCGTTGCAGCTATTGCAATTACGTGTTGGATCCTCATCGGAAGCGCTGGAAAGGACACTTGGCTGACCTTTGCCCTGGGGTGCATTGTCGCGGGAATCCTCGGCAATCTCTATGACCGACTTGGATTGCACGGCTTGATATGGCCACCCAGCGACCAACGAGCGGGCCAATCGGCGTATGCCGTTCGCGATTGGCTCCATTTCCAGCTTCGCTCGATTAACTTCGATTGGGCCGTATTCAATATTGCCGATAGCCTGCTTGTCGTCGGAGCCATCATGCTCTTTTGGCACACGGTTTGGCGAGAACCACGGGCGATGGCCGCCAAACAGACTACCAAAACCGCACCGCCCAGCCGGTAGCCCTGTCAGCCGGGCAGAATTGCGACTCTCAGATGCGGCTCACTGCCTGCAACGACCGGAACTCTGGATAGTTTAGTCTCCCAATTGGCGCAGTTCCGTATTTCTCACGTTTTCTCCGAAAAATGGTTTGACATCTTGCTCGGCGACCGCTATGCTCCTCCTAATTAGGGGGAATGGCGCAGAAGAGGAAGCGTTTTGCCGAGCAGTATCCCAAAGAACGCAGTAGGACAGGGTAGCATCTTCCCATTTCGATTGCCTTGTCACGAGACGCTGCGAATCGAAGAGCGCGGTAATGATCCCACCGCCGATGTCGCTGTGGGCGCGGAAAAGCGAAGGTGCATCTCGTCGCATTCATCGTAAGGTCCTGTCGATGAAATTGTCTCGCACCGTTGGTTACGCCCTGCAATCTGTGATGCAATTGGCCGATGCCGAGCCAAACACGCCCATTCCGTGCAACCGAATCGCCAGCGACGGCAAGATGCCGGAGCGATTTTTGTTGCAGATCCTGCGTAATTTGGTGACTCACCGGATTCTCCAATCAACGCGTGGCGTCGATGGTGGCTATGCGCTGAGACGCTCGCTGAGCGAGATCTCGCTGCTGGAAGTCATCGAAGCCGTAGACGGCCCGCTTGAACCGCAGCATTCGTTTGCCACAGGCCTGTCCGACGAAACATTGCGGCATCTTTCCACGGTCCTGCAACAAGTGACCACAACGTTGCGGCAGCAACTCGACGGCATCAAGCTTTCGCAATTGTGCGCGGGCAGGGCGTGCCAGACCTGACGTCAGGTCAGATGATGCCGGTCGCCACGACGTCGGCCATCGCTCGCAAGATCCAAGGATGATTGCTGCAACCGGTCAGGAAGACCACGAACTGCTGACCTCAATTACTCGCCGCCGCGGCACCAAGTTCGCGGAGCTGAAGACTATTCAAGGAGTTGTGAACTTCGGTCCTCAAGCACACTACACAGGTTAGCCCGGTACATCGGTTTGCAATTTTGGCACTGCGATCTCTTCAATCTGTTCTGTTGGAAGTGGCCCGCCGATTACCCGCTCCAATTCAGCGATCCTTCGAAAATACGCGGCGAGGGCTTCTTGATGCTGTTCCCGCACTTCGATCAACTGTCGCTGCGCGGTCGCTAAATCCAAAAAATTGAGCTTGCCGACATCGTAGTTCGATCTGGCTGCGGCCACATTCTGTTCCGTGATCGGCACAAATTTGTCGCTGTACAGACGAAGCGACCGCTGGCTTTCGATAAATTGCGCATAGGCGTCTTGGACTTCGTACTGAACGTCCAAGTTCTTCTGATCGTACTCAAGCTGCTTCTGACTGAGTCGATAAGATGCTTCCCGGACAGCAGCATGACGACGCTCACGGTACAGTGGCACATTCATCCGCACGCCGACCTGGCCACGCAAGTCGCCTTGGGTACTGGCGGGTTGCCAAAACGTGTCGTATCGGCCAAATACTTCCGTATCGGGAAAATATTCTTTGCTGGCAAGATCGACGGCAGCTTCTTGAGCACGAATTTCGGCCGCGATCGCCGCCAGATCGGGCCGTTGTTGAGCAGCCAACTGCTGCAGCGAGCAAACATCGGTTGACACCGGTGGGGGTAATAGCTGCGCTGGCGGAGGACAGAGGGCGGCGCAGGGTGGCCGATGAAGAAGCGTGTTAATTCGAGCGATGGCAACTGCATTTCGGCGTTGCAACTCCAATTCTCGTCGTTCCAATCTTGTTAGCTCGACATCGGCCTGCAAAATATCTTGCTGCGTGACTTGGTTCGCTCGATACTTCGATTGCGCCGATTCACGGAATTGGCGCATAATGTCGGTGTTCCACTTGTTAAGTTCTAATTCTCGTTGGACAAGATAATAATCGAAGAATGCGATTTGTGCTGCTTCCGAAAGCCTAAGTCGTGCGTCTGCGATATTTTGATAAGCGACATCTGCTTCCGCCTGGGCAGTGCGACCGCGGGCGGCGCGTTTTCCGAACCAGGGAAACTTCTGGGCAAACTCCAGCGCATATGCGCCTTCGGCGGTTGGTGAATTAAATGATGCGGGCGCTAAGGTGCTGGTGAACATCGGATCGTCCAGCGCAACCACTTGCGGGTAGCGCTGTGCGGCTGCACGCCATGCAGCAGCCATGGCCTGAAGCGATGGGTTTCGCGCCTGAACTTCGCCCACGAGCCATGGCAACGTCAGCTCGCCATTTTCGCCCAACGACAGTTCATCTCCCTCAATAGCTGGCGGCAGCGATTCAACGTG
Source organism: Pirellulales bacterium (assembly GCA_020851115.1). Classification (GTDB taxonomy): domain Bacteria; phylum Planctomycetota; class Planctomycetia; order Pirellulales; family JADZDJ01; genus JADZDJ01. Next base: position 23,036 of record JADZDJ010000244.1, on the reverse strand, counting down.
GGACACACGTACGACAGGCGGTTCGGCCGCCTGGCGTATAGGTGCCGTCGTCGCGCAATGAGTCGGCGCGCATTGCTGAACGTAAGGCGGTGATTGCTTGGGCGTGGTGCAGCAGCCAGTTGCAAACGCAGCTAGACTTGCGCATACCCCCAGCGTGCGGATTAGTGGCATGACGCCTCCGAGCAGGGAACGGCGGGCAGGCGGGCGTGGATGGCAGGTGGGTTAGCGCGAGGCGTAGAAAGACGCCTTCATCAGTTAAATCGGTTCTTCCGGCCAAAAACGCGACTATTTTGCGCCGAGAAACATGACTTTGACAGTCTTTTCGGATCCGAGTAAAATTTGAGGTTCGATGGTGCCACTGTGTAAAAATGAATAGACGCTCTGCAAATCGCCGTGGAATGACTCGCACGCTAGCAGCCATGATGCTTGCGCCGACGTTCTTATGGAGCGGACTGCCGGCCGTCGGCTGCAATTGTTCCGAGGAAGGCGGCGTCACCGTTGCATTAGAAACTCTGTCGATTAACAGCCAAGTAGATCGTCAGCCGAGCTATTGCCACTGCGCTTCGTGCGCTTCGCAATCCGGTGGACCATGCTGCTGTTGTTGCTCGAAGTCGCCTGTGCAGCAAGAAAAAGGCGACTTTGTTCTAAAGAAACGCAGTTGCACAGCGGTCGTACACAGTGGAATCGTCACCACGTCGCCAAAGGTGACTTCATCGGACATCGATTTTCAAATCGAATGGTTCCAGTTAGGCGGTGCCGCCTCAGCGGCAAATCCCGAAATCCCGTTCAAGGCGATCGAGTGGAATACGGGTCCGCCGCCGCCAATTGATTTGGTCGTGTCGTTGCGCCGGCTCCTCGTTTGACCTTCTTACGCGCGAAGCACTCTAGGCTTCGCTAGCGCCGATTGCGCTTCGTGTTCCGATGCTGCGCACGGCGCGACCCGAATTGTTTGTGATTTCGGTTCGTTCTTCGGCATTGCATCCGATTCCTTGCATTTCAAAGGTGATCCATGAACAGGTTCATTGGTCTGGCAACGTTGGCGGTTGTGGTCGCATCCCTAGCAGTCGTAGATCTTGCACACGCGCAGCGCGGCGCCGAATCGAAGGCGGCAGGGCAGTATAACTTCTACGGCAAATCGTCCAGTCGCTCGATGCGAGGTGCGCGGGAGTATTCGCAGGACTATCGGCAATACGCCCAAAGCACGGAAAAAGTTGACCAAGAACTGGCGCAGGAAGTATCCGACGCGATTGGCACTTACATCGTCAAGGCGCAAAAGCACATGGCCTGGATGCGGAAGAATGCCATTGGCAATCAAGAGACTCTGGCCTCGCTCGATGTGATTGACAAGAACCTAGCCGATGCCGCAAAGCATCACAAAGAGATGCACGATTGCTGCGCTGGGCCTGAAGTTGACAAGACGACATCTATTAGATGTTGCGAAGGAATCGACCGATCGTTGGCGATGGCCATTGCCGATCACGACAAGTTGATGAAGCGATTGGGATTTCCCAATCCAACTCCCACGAAAAAGTAACCGACCGGGGCAGCCGTGCCAGGCTGGCGGGTTAGCGCCCAATTCGTGGTCGGTTTGTGTCACGGCTGCCCATTTTTATCCAGGTGTTTGCATGAAAAACGAAGACGAAGTGAAGTGGCAGGATGAAGGCGGATTGCGCGCCCCGCCGGAACTCACGGGATGGCGAAAAGCTTGGTGGTGGTTCGACTTCATTATTTTGGTCAAACTCGCGCGACTCAGATTCATCGCCATTCTGGTTGTGATCGGAATTGTCATCACGCAATGGGATACGTTGTCGGCCTACTACGAGAAGTGGACGCGGTCGTCCGACTCGGCTTCGGCCGCCAGTAAAGATGTGGAGTATTTCTGCCCCATGCACCCCTCCATTATCCGCGACAATTCCAAAGAAAAATGCCCCATCTGCTTCATGCCGCTTTCAAAGCGCAAGAAAGGCAGCGGCAAGCCCGAAACGCTGCCGGCCGGTGTTGTCAATCGGGTGCAACTTTCACCCTATCGCGTCGTCCTCGCGGGGGTGCGGACCTACGATGTCGGTTATCTGCCGCTTTCCAAGCAAATCAACGCAGTAGGTTTTGTTGAGTTCGACGAGCGGAGCCAGCGCACAGTTTCTGCCAGAGTCGCAGGGCGGATTGATAAGTTATATGTCAATCAGACCGGGCAAATGGTCAAGGCCGGCGACGACCTGGCACTGCTCTATAGCCCGGAACTGTTTGCCACGGCCCAAACGCTCATTGACGCCAAACAGCGCGGAAATCAAGAATTTATTGAAAATACGCGTTCGCGGTTGAAGCTGCTGGGAATCGACGACCAACAATTAGGCGAAATTCTGAAGTCTCAAAAGGCAGATTCACATCAGCGAATTCGCTCTCCGGTCGATGGTCACGTCATTACGAAGTATGTCCGAGAGGGTCAGTATGTCGAGGAAGGCACGCCGCTTTATGATGTCGCTGACCTATCCAAAGTCTGGATTCAGGCTCAGATCTACGAAGATGATCTAAAGTTTCTACCGAACAATTTCCAACACGGCTCGCCGTCGACGGATGCTTCGCCGCTGACGGTCACTGCGACGACGCGCGCGTTTCCCAATGAACCCTTCACCGGAACACTAGCCTTTGTCTATCCGCATGTCGACGAAGAAACTCGCACCGTCACCGTGCGTTTTGAACTGGCGAATCCTGAATTCAAACTACGTCCCGGCGGTACTGCAACAGTGACGCTGAACGTATCGCCCAACGATTTGCCGGCGCTGCAATCTGATGATCAAGAGCGCGCCAGGGAGTTGGCGGAAGGAAAGGTACTGGCCGTGCCGGAAGGTTCGGTCATCGACACGGGCAGTCAACGTATCGTTTATCGACAGGATACGCCCGGAGTGTACGAAGGCGTACTCGTGTCGTTGGGACCACGAATGACTGCAACCGAAGGTGGAGCATTCTATCCAGTCCTCTCAGGATTAAACGCTGGCGAGAAAGTTGTGACCAGCGGTTCCTTCCTCGTGGACGCGGAAACACGCCTCAATCCTGCTGCCGGCTCCATCTATTTCGGAGGCAGCAGCGGTTCGAAATCTTCGGGCTCGTCCGTGACGACGGTGGTTCCTTCGACGCCGGAGAATCCCGTAGACAACGTTAATTCGGGTCTCGCGAAGCTATCTACTGAGGATCGAAAACTCGCCGAAGCGCAAAAGTGGTGCCCCGTGCTGGCTGGCAGCGCTCTCGGATCAATGGGCGCGCCGGTGAAATTGGAAATCGAGGGTGTGCCAGTGTTCATTTGTTGCAACCATTGTAAGCAGAAGGCGCTGGCCAACCCGCAAGAAACCTTGAAGAAAGTCGAAGAACTGAAACGCACCGGCCTAAAAACCAATGAAACGGCCGAGTCAACCAAAGAAGCCATCATTGAGGCGGAATTGGCAAAATTGCCCGCCGACGTTCGCGCGCTGGTGGAGGCGCAGAAGTTTTGCGCTGAGGCGCCCACGAGCCGGTTGGGCTCGATGGGACCGCCGCTCACCATCATGGTCGAAGGACAGCCAGTTTTCTTGTGCTGTGAAGGTTGCAAGGAAATTGCTCTCGCCAAACCCAAGGAATCGCTCGCAAAGGCCATCGAACTGAGAAACGCAACTCAAACAGAGATTCAAGAACGTACTGCGCCCAAGACCAATGAATCAGCCGATTCGACTAAAGAAGCCGAAATCGAGGCGGAACTGGCGAAATTGCCCGCCGACGTTCGCGCGCTGGTGGAGGCGCAGAAGTATTGCGCTGAGGCACCCACGAGTCGGCTGGGCTCGATGGGCCCGCCGCTCACCATCATGGTTGAAGGTCAGCCGGTTTTTTTGTGCTGTGAAGGTTGCAAGGAAATTGCATTGGCCAAACCCAAGGAATCGCTCGCAAAGGCCATCGAACTCAGAAACGCAACTCAAAAGGAGAATCAAAAATGAGAAGCGCGATTTACGGCGGATTATTCACCGTTGCTTTTTTGCTTGGTTGTCAGGGCAAGAGCCAACCGGCTGCCAAACAGTACGACGTGACTGGCAAAGTGACAGCGGTCGATGCCGCGACGCAAGTCATCCGACTCGATCACGACGATATTCCCGGCTTGATGCAAGCAATGGAAATGGATTTTAAGGTCGATCAGCCGCAACTGCTAAAAGGCATCGGCGAGGGAGACCGCGTGAAAGGCCGAATGGAAGTCCGCTCCGGCGACTACATCTTCACCAACCTCAGCAAGCAGTAACTATGATTGAGCGAATCATCGAGTTCTCGATTCGAAATCGGTTTTTGGTCTTGATCTTGGCGGCAGCACTGACCGTTGCCGGCATCTATGCGACCTTGAACACGCCCGTCGATGCGATCCCCGACCTGAGCGAGAATCAGGTGATCGTGTTCACCGACTGGATGGGCCGCAGTCCGCGCGAAGTTGAAGATCAGGTGACCTATCCGCTGTCCAGGAAATTGCAAGGTCTCGCCGGCGTCAGAGCGGTTCGCTCGTCGTCCGAATTCAATTTCTCGATGATTACTATCATCTTTGAGGATGGCATCGACTTCTATTTCGCCCGCGACCGTGTGGGCGAAAAGCTGCGCCAGGCCAACGACTATTTGCCTCCAGGCGTCGTGCCATATCTGGCACCGGATGCGACGGCCTTGGGACAAATCTTTTGGTATACCGTCGAGACGAGCGCCGCCAACCCGATAGATCCAGGGCGGCTCTGGGCGCTCAACAAGTTTTACATCGGACCACAGCTTAATTCGGCGGCCGGCGTTGCGGATGTGGCCATCGTCGGGGGAACACCACTAGAATATCAAATCGACGTAAGGCCAGAAGACTTAAGAGCTTATGGCATTACCCTAGGCGAGCTTTATGCGGCGGTTGGCAAGAGCAACATGCCGGCGGGTGGCGGAGTGGTTCAGAAGAACAACGCCGAGTACATCGTCCGCGGCGTCGGTTGGATCAAGGATAAGTACGACATTGAAAATACGGTGATTAAAGAGGTCCGAGGCACGCCGATCTTTGTCAAAAATCTGGCTACCGTGCAGCTTGGCACCCAGTTTCGGCGCAGCGTGTACGAAAAGAACGGCAGCGAAGTAACCGGCGGTGTGGTCCTGATGCGACATGGGGAGAATCCGCTGGATGTCACGGAGAGAGTGAAAGAAAAAATCCAAGATTTGCAGCCTGGATTGCCCGAGGGTGTGCATATTGTCGCCGCGTACGACCGCACGCGGCTGATTCACGGCGCCATTCACACGCTCACCGAGGTCATGTGGCATGAAATGCTCATCGCATCCGTTGCCATCCTGCTGATCCTAATGCACTTCCGTAGCGTGTTTGTCATCTGTGTGACTTTGCCATTATCGGTGCTGTTTTCGTTCTTTTTGATGTGGGTGCTGCGCGAAACGGGCGTGATCGACATCCAGGCCAATATCATGTCGCTGGCCGGGATCACGATCTCGATTGGCATTCTTGTCGATCAAGCGATCGTGATGACGGAAAATGCTACCCATCATCTCAAAGCGCATTTTGGCGATCAGAAAGTTCGGGGTGATATTCGTGAATTAGTGATCGAGCCTTGTCGCACGGTCGGGCGGCCGATTTTCTTCTCCGTGCTGATTATGTTGCTGTCGTTTGTGCCCGTCTTCATGCTCAGCGGCCGAGAAGGGAAGCTGTTTCATCCCCTCGCCTTTACCAAGAGCTTTGCCATGCTTGGCGTGGCATTAATTTCGGTAACGCTCGTTCCAGCCTTAATTCCCACCTTCATCAAAGGCAGGCTGCGAAGTGAAGAAGAAAACTGGATCGTCCGCAGTTTTATCAATATTTACAAGCCGCTATTAACGTGGGCGCTGCCTCGCCGAAATCTCGTGATGTGGATGTTTGCCGTTTTATTGATTTTGGCGGCCGGGATGTTTCCGCTGCAAGCGGTTTTCGGTCAGGGCGCGTCCGAAACGGCGTGGCGGTCTGCCTTTTTATTGGTCTTTTTCGTCGTCACGGCGATTACCGTAATTCTCACGCGAGGTTTTCGTTCACAGTTTTTGGCGCTCGCGACACTCATTTTCATCGGGCTGTGGTCGTTTCATTTCCAGAAAATTGGCGTGGCCTTTATGCCGGCCCTCGATGAAGGCGCAACGCTCGACATGCCCGTTACCGTCCCGCGCGCCAGCATCACTCAAGCTGCGGACGATCTCAAAGCCCGCGATGCCCTCTTGCGTGGCTTTCCTGAAGTTGAGTCGGTGATTGGAAAATCAGGGCGTGCCGATACGCCGACCGACCCTGCGCCGCTGGATATGGTGGAAACCTTTGTCAATTACCGTCCTAAAGAACTTTGGCCCAAGCGCGTACTCAAGTACAAGGACGCGGCCGGTCAGACCTCAATTGTGCTCGATTCGCTGGAAACCCAGGATTTTTTGATCCGCGCGCCAAATGCCGAAGATCGCGATAACTTAATGAACAATGCATGTCAAAAGGCGCTGGAGCGTTTCGACGAATCCATGCGCAGTTTGGCCTTGTTGCGATATCGCGAGTTCACGTTCGAATTGGAAGCTGTGCTGACCGAATTTGCAATCCGCGAATTAATTCAAAGGCTCGAAGCTGCCGGTGTCTTACAGTGGCCGCAGGGAGCGGACTCCGAGAACGAAATGAAGCGGCTTGCCGCGAAGTTCGGCCCGAAATATGGTTCGTGGCTGGTTGAGGCGCCGGTCCTTGAAGACATCACGCAACTCACTCGCGATGTCGCGGCAAGTCTGTTTGAAACAGGCGTAATCTCCGACCCGGTAACCGCCTTGGATTTGAAACGATCCGCTCTGGGCGACTTGGTCAGCGGTGTTTCTGAGTTTTTCGGCGCGGAAAGAGAAACCCTGGCAACCGAATTGCTTGGCGCAGTCATCGATCACCGAACGGAGAAATGGAGAGAACGAGTTGGTCAAGTGAATTGGGAGCTATTCGACCGCGGCACCGAAGTATTTACCTGGTACGCCTTACAGGAACTGGCGAAGGGCGCACAAGGGGTTGGATTAGTGACCGGCGCTCCACGGGGGCAGGAATTAAAACGTTTCGCGGATGCCACGATTCAATCACAACTTGGAAACGCGCCTAGTGAAGCGGATTTTGCTTCGTTTGTCTCGATCCGCGAGCAATTGACGGCTCCCTTTCACGACCGCGTGTTTCTCTGGCCTCGGCAGACCGGACCCAAGGGTGACCTCGTCGATGATGAAATGGGGCGTGTGCTTCAGGTGCCTGGCTGGAGCAACATCTTTACCCAGCCGATCATTAATCGAATCGAAATGCTCTCCACCGGCGTTCGGACGGATATTGGGGTCAAGGTATTTGGCCCGAATTTGGACGTGATTGACAAGACGTGCAAGGAAATCGAGACAGCGCTCAAGCCAATCAATGGAGCACGCGACGTCATCGCTGCTCCGATCATGGGCAAAGGCTACGTTCAGATCGACATCGACCGCCAGCAAGCCGCTCGGTACGGCATTTCCGTCGAAGACATCCAAAACGAAATCGAGGTTGCCTTGGCCGGGCGCGCCGTCACCTTCACCGTAGAACAGCGCAATCGCTTTCCTGTTCGGATTCGCTACGCCCGCGCGGATCGAACGGACGAAGAGAGCATTCGACGATTGTTGATTAGTGCTGGAAATCGAATCGAGACAACTGCCGAGATGGCTACGGGCAATAAGGAAATGCCGGGAGCCAAGCCCGATGACAAAACGTCCGGCCCTCATGCGGCGAAGCCCGCTCACGCCAAACCGGGGCAGCCGCTGATTCCGCTGAGCGCGGTCGCAGAAGTAAAGATCGTTGAAGGGCCAGCGATGATTAAGAGCGAGAATGGTCGATTGCTCAACTATGTCACACTCAATGTCCGCGGCCGCGATATTGTCGGCTTCGTTGACGAAGCACAGAGGGTGGTTTCGCAAAAAATCAAGTTGCCAGAAGGCGTCCATATCGAATGGAGTGGAGAATTCGAGCATCAGGTGCGTGCCGCACGGACGCTGCGATTCGTCTTTCCCGCGGTGATCGTGCTGATCTTCATCATTCTGTACATGACTTACAACGACTTGGCGGATGCCGCGCTGATGATGCTTGCAGTGCCCGAAGCATTGGCTGGCGGGGCATTTTTCATGTACTTGTTTCCCAAGATCATGCAGGGTTGGGATGCGCCGCCGATGGATTTTAGCGTTGCAGTCTGGGTTGGTTTTATTGCGTGCTTTGGCATGGCTACCGAAACTGGCATCATCATGCTGGTCTATCTGCGCGAAGCCCTTGAGAAGCGTGGCGGACTGGAGAATATCCAATCGCTGGAGGAACTTCGGCAAGCCGTGATCGAGGGTGCGGTTCACCGGCTGCGTCCCAAATTGCTCACCGAAGGCGTAGCGATTATTGCTATTTTTCCGATGGTGTTTGCCAAGGGAGTTGGCGGCGAGATTCTCGCGCCGATGGCCTTGCCGGTGCTGGGAGGGTTGCTAATCTCCGATGAAGTCGTGGACCTGTTCTTGCCGGTGCGCTTTTATTGGGTTCGTCGCGCCAGATGGTTAAAACTGCATGCAAAGAACGTTGAATCTCCCAGCAGAGTGCGATTGCCGAGTATTTCCCAAAATGTGGCCGTTTAGTTTGGTCGATCGACCTAGCTGTTGGTGGCCGGAGCAACATTCTGACAAGGCCCCAAACTCAATCGCAATTTTCCGCGCGGGCCAAGCGACACTGCGTACACGGCCTACGATCCTGTCAAGCCGAATTGGAGCAAATGGGATCCGCTAAAAATGGCTGACGACCCCACGTTGCAATTCGCCCATTGCCCTAGCGAGAATCCGCTGGTCGCGACCAAACCGTTTCGTGGACTGACGCGAAAAGCGGCTGTCCAATCCAAGCAGACGATGGTCGGTTCGAAACTTCGACCGTCGGCAATTCGAGGATGGGTAGATCGCGATCGGCAACCTTTCGATTCACCTATCGCGTTTGTGATCTGCGCCGATGACTTGCGCGGACGCCGTGACAGAAAAGTAGGCGCGAATCACTTCCGCGCCTTTTCGATCTCGTTCACCAGCGCATCGGCCTCGTACACCTTGCGTAGCGCTTCGAGGATTGCGCTTGAATGCACGCTGATCGCGCGGGCTACTTTGTCGGTGTATGTGAAGTCGAGCACGAGCGACTGGAGGTTGCCGTCGAAGATGATGCCGCAATACTCACCGTCGCGGTTGACTACGGGGCTGCCGCTGTTGCCACCGATGATGTCCGCAGTGCTGACGAAATTGAGCGGCGTATCCATGTTGAGCGACTTCGGCGGGTTTAGCCAGCTCGACGGCAGTTGAAACGGCGGCTTTGAGCCGTGGTTGTCGGCGTGTTGAAACGCGCCGCCGATCGTCGTCCAGGGCGGAACTTGCTTGCCGTCGAGTTCGTAGCCCTTCACCTGGCCGAAGGCGAGGCGAAGGGTGAATGTGGCGTCGGGGTAGGTGTCGGTCCCTTCGATGGCAAAGCGGGCCTTGGCGATCTTCGCATAGGCTTGCTTCATCGGTTCGTCCACCGTCTCTTCGTAAGACTTGCGAATGGCCCGTGCCGGCGGGTCGATCAGACGGGCTAGCAATATCATCGGGTCGTTCGAGCCTTCGATCGCCGTACGTCCTCCTCGAGCCAACTCTTTGCGGAAGGCCACGTCTTGCAACCGGCTGCCGCCGACGAGTTCGCTAGCCCGGTCGCGCGGCGCTCGGCCTTGCAGCACTTTGCCGACCCACTGGTTCTCGGCACCCATCAACTCCATGAACTGGCTGAGTGAATCGGCTAGCTTTGCTGTTTCGAGGTCGTCGTAAATCGGGGCCTCCGAAAAAAGCTGCTGCTCAAGCGATTCCTGATTCGATTCACGATATTCGCGGAGCCGCTCGGCATTGTCTTTTTTCACTTCGTCGGCCAGCCGCACCAACATGCGAGCGATGTGAAACAATTCGGTGTTGAACGCGGTGCCAACTTCGAGCGTGCCGTACTCAGTGTAGATCGATTTCCATTGGTCGATCGCTTTGCCGACTTCGTCCCAAGCGCCGGCGAATTGTTTCAGCTTCGGATCTTTGGCAATCTTCTCGCGGAGGGCTTTTTCGTCTTCTTGCTTTTGCTTCATAATCGCCGGATCTTGCAGACCGGCCAATCCACCGAGCCGCGCTTTGCGGGTGTTTTGATAGCCGAACAGCTCATCTTTCGCGCGGCGAGCATTCTCCAAACTGCGCTCGCTAAAGGTCGAGAGCACGACCTCACGACGGAAAATCGTGCGCAGCGAAGAGGGATAGTACTTGTCTCGCAGGAACTCCAAATGCCGCACGGTGTTCATCCGGTCGGTTCGGCCAGGATGGCCGGCGACAAATGTCAACTCGCCGTCCTTCGCGCCATTTTTGCTGAACGGCAGATAGTGCTCGATCTTCGCCGGCTGGTCGTTTTCGTAAACGCGGAAGATACAGATATCCAAGTCGTAGCGCGGAAATTCAAAGTTATCGGGGTCGCCGCCGAAGAACGCGATGGCTTGTTCGGGAGCGAACACCAGCCGCACGTCCGTATATTTTTTGTAGCGATAGAGGTGATACTCGCCCCCTTGATAAAGCGTGACGACGTCGCTGCGCAGCCCAGAAGCATCGAGCGATTCCTTCTCGATCGTGTTCATTACTGCGCGGCGAGCCTTTTGCGCCTCGGCCGCGCTCATGTCGTCCTTCACCGCATCGTTGACCTGCTTGGTGACGTCTTCGATGCTCATCAGCACGTTCAATTCCAGATCGACGCATTTGATCTCGTCGGCTGGCGACTTGGCATAGAAGCCGGTCGCGAGATAGTCGTGGTCTTTGCTGCTCAGCTTTTGCAGCGCATCGGCGCCGACGTGATGATTGGTCAGCACCAAACCGCCCGGCGAGATAAACGCCCCGCTGCCGCCGCTGTTGAACCGCACGGCCGAGTGCTGCAAATTGGCCAGCCACTTGTCGGTCGGCTCGAAGTTGTATTGATCCTTGAGCAGCTTCTTGGGTGGATGATTAAACAGCCACATGCCTTCGTCGGCCCGAAGCGATTTGGAGGACAGCGACATGATCACACCCGCGATCAAAAAAATAGAAAGTCGAATTCGAATGGAGTTTGTCATGATGCCTTGGCTATTCGGGCCGGTTTGAGGTGGGAGAACGTGAAACAGAGTCTTTCGTGCGTTGTGAACCGATAAAGAACAACAGCACAATCAGGACAGCAAAGATGGCTACCGGTAGCAGGCTTCCGCGCACGGCATCCGGCACCGATTCTTTATAGTTTAGGGCCTTTTTCAGCGCCGGCGAAAATTCAATGAACGCAATGACCACGGCAGCCAACGTGCCACCGGCGATATAACCGCTGGCCAATAGCGTCCCAGGGCTGCTTTCGGATTCTGCCTCCGTTACGACCGATTTATTCTGATTTTTCCGACCCCGGATCTTACCGGCCAACCACGAGATAACGCCGCCCAGGAAAATCGGCGACGTGTACTGCATGGGAATGTATACGCCAACCGCGAATGCCAGGGAGGAGGCGCCACATAGTTCGATGCCGATGGCCAGCATCGCTCCAATCAGCACCAATCCCCAATTCAAGGTTTGTTCGAGCACGCCATTGATAATGATGCCCATCACCTGCGTTTTCGGCGCGGCAAATTTCATCTTGACTTCCGAGGATTCGACTCGATAGCGCACAACGCCGTTGCCATCGACAAGGTATCGTCCAGGAGAGACATCGGGGTCGCTTTCCTTCGTAACATCCCAAATGAAATATTGACCGCCACGCAGCGTCACGCTTGGCAGCGGTTTCTTCTGATTCTCGCGATTCAAGCGATCGCGGTAGCGACCGGTGGGCAGTTGGTCGGTAAGAAAAGTCTCACGTTCGGGAATTCGACCCGTGATGCCGGGATCGACGATCCACGCTGGCTGCCGATCTTCTCCGACCAAATATTTGGCGGCAGGGACGCCGGGAAATTGCTGCGCGGTTGGTTGCCAAACTCGATATTCTTTTCCTTGGTACGATTCTTTTTCATTCAAAGCATCGAATTGCGATGGCGTTAACACGACCTTGGGCAGATTAATCTCGCTATAAACGACGCCTGCTTGATTGAACAACAGTAGGGTTCCGCCAATCACCAATGCCGAAGTTAACGCCCCAACAAGGATCGCATATTGCTGCAGGATCGGCGTTCCGCCGATTAAATAACCGGTCTTTAGATCTTGAGACGTCGTGCCGGCATTGCTCGCGGCGATGCATACGACTCCAGCGATCGACAGCGCCAAAACGCGGTCGCTCGGAGTTGTCATCCCAAACGATAGGAATATCAAACACGTGAGCGAAAGTGTCGCAACGGTCATGCCAGAAATCGGATTCGACGAAGAGCCAATTTCCCCAGTCAGACGCGACGAGACCGTGACAAACAAAAACCCGAATGCAAGCACCAAGCCAGCTCCCAGGAGCGCCGCCGTAATTGGCACCTCCACGGAAAGAATTGCCGCCAGCACCCCCAGTAATATTAAGCTCCCGACCACCACGACCGGCAGCGGCATATCATGCTCTGTGCGGCGCGACTTGCGCTGGCTGTCTTGACTTCCACCCAAGCCGCGCAGCCCGGCAGTCGCGGAGCGAACGATCATCGGCAGCGTGCGAAACATGCTAATGATCCCTGCCGCGGTCACGCATCCTGCGCCAATGTATCTCAAATAGCTCGCCTGAATCTCGCCAAAATCCATATCCGCGATTCGCTCGGCACCGGGGGAAATTAGCCCTGGAACGGAATCGCCGAAGAGCGCAATTGCCGGCAAGATCACCAGATTGCCGACAACGGCGCCGGCCATCATGATCGATGCGGTCTTGACGCCGATAATGAAACCCACCCCGAGTAATTCCGGAGCAAGATCCATCGACAATACTGCCGCGCGATTGAATTTCCCCCAGAAATAGTGAATCGTTTCCTGGAGTACCATTGCCGCCCCAGTCAGAAACTTGTGACAAAAAGCAATGAAAAATCCAAGGAAGACGAGTTGCCCACTGGCTCCGCCTTTGTCGCCAGTCATCAGCACTTGAGCGCAAGCGGTTCCTTCAGGGTACAACAACTGGCCGTGCATCCGCACGATGAATGCGCGCCGTAGTGGAATCATCATGAGGATTCCTAGCACACCGCCCAAAAGCGAGACGATCATTACGCGGGGCAATGTCATGTCGAATCCCAGCAGCATGATGGCAGGCATCGTCACGCCAACGCCGAATGCGATCGACTCTCCAGCAGAGCCTGCGGTCTGCACGATGTTGTTCTCAAGGATCGTTGCCGGCCGGAAGCCAAATGCGCGCGACAGGCCGCGGAACAGTGTGATCGACAATACGGCCACCGGTATCGACGCGGAGACGGTCATGCCGACCTTTAGCACCAAGTAGAGCGACGACGCGCCAAAAACGATGCCTAGCAGTGCTCCGGCAATCACCGCCGACCAGGTGAACTCTGCCATCTTGGCTTCGTCGGGCACGTAGGGCTTGTGCGCCGTCGAGAGGCCATCGTCGGCGCGACGCGAGGGTGGTTTGACAGGGGCGGGTGCTGGTGCTGCCATGCAATTCCAGGGGTCAGGTGTCGGGGAACAGGAGTCGGAACCGTCGAGCCGCGAGCGTCGGCGACCGGAGAACTTCCGCAACGCTCGGCATCGCTAAATTGACGCCCCGGCGGGGGTTTTGCAAGGGCTTTCGGCTTGACGCGGCAATTTCCACCCGGCTAGCTTGGTCGTCGAAGGGCTTTTTTCTGGAATGCGGGGAGACCGATGATGCGATTTTCGCTGGTTTCGCTGCTAACGGTTATTGGAATCATCGCATTGCTCTGCGGCATATGCTTCGCCTTTCCCGACTGGTTGGCAGGATCTTTGCTCTAGATATTTACGATATCGGTGTTGCCCGCAATTCTCACGGAGGGGACGTTGATGGTTGTGGATACGGTCGTTCATTTTCAGTCGGCGGATTAGCCTCAATTGGCTGGTTGGGATGCCTTTCTATTGTTTTCGGTTTATTGGAAGATAGGGTTAGACTGTTTCCCGGCTCATCTGATGTCGAATTACTTCATTGAAGATCGCCTCCGCGGTAATTGACGTAACTGCTTTCGTTGGTGGATTGAAAGCGATCGAAATTCGTAAAATATCTCAACGCAAAGCGGCTTCGCTCAGCATAGCAGAGCCAATTTAGCAGCATTCGTTGTCGATGATCGTTATCAATCCACAGGATAAAGCCGAACTCTACGCTGTTTTGCAAGGGCATATGGCGAGAGGCACATTTGCCTTTGTCACGAATCCGAGCGATTCAATTTAACTCATCACGGATAGCACGGCGCGACAACAAAGATCCTCATCCCCGTGTTCCCAAGGCCCCCTGCGGCCAATCTTGATGAGCGAAAAGCAAAACGCCGCCGAGCCTAAGCCCGGCGGCGTTTTCGTGTGATGAGGCCATTGGTGGGGCGGCCCAATTTTTCTCGTGGCCAGTTTTCAACCATCGAGGGGCCGCCGCGACAAATCGCCTGCTGCTACTTGCAATCATAATTATGGGAGAATGGGATGCAAAGTTTTTTTCTACAACGCCGGGCTTGCAGCGCAAACGCGTGCTCATCGCCGTGATCCCTTCGAGATCGGTTCGATTGAGGGGCGATCTAACGCCGGAAAACACCGGAAAACATGCCCTATACTTGAATTGCGAAAAGAGGATCGACTCCCGTTAGCGAGGCCCCCATGGCACTCCTATGCCTTTACGTCGCCGCGTTTGGCATCGCGTATTCGTTGTTGCTTTACGTTGCTGTCAAACGGCGCTGGCGGATGGCGGGGCCATTGCACCGGCATGCCCCGCGGGTGGCGACCGCAGCCGCCGCGGTGCTGTTATTGATGGTTGTAATGCTTGCAACCGCGGAAACCAGCGATTTATCCGCCGCCGTTTGCCGTGGGCTGAAGCAAGCCGAGAACACGCTACGCGATTGGTTTGACGTGCTGAGGCTAAGTAGGTAGGCGGCATGCGGTAAGCAGAACCCATCGCTTCTGCCATTTCAACGCACTTGCTCCTACTCGTAGAATAGGCAGCTACTCGTCAGTCCCACCTATTTTGCATGCAAACGAATTTGGCCGGTAGCCCGCACTTGGAGTTGGATTTTCCGGCGTTTTCTATTTTTCCGCTTGCTCACGCGGTGGGCTTCCAAGTCGTCCCAGATTGAAAAAGCGATTCGCCCTAACAGCCGCTGGTTTCCGGGCGAAAATCTTTCGGGATTCAATTACAATGCGGGTAGTTGATTCCATGGGCGAGCAAACGCCGATTGGCTGCAAGCGGAGACTGCAAAAGCTCGCTTTGCCTACGCGGCGGTTTAACAATCTGCCCATGTTGCAGAAAATGCAAGGTGTAGTTCAATGAGTCTTCATCGCTGGATCCATTCAGTCTTTGCCCTTGTCTTGGCGGTGGCGATCATCCGTCCAGCTCGGGCTATTTCCGTCGATCCGCCGGTGCAGGTCGGGACGATGACTTCACTGACGCTCAACGAAGTTTCGGGAGTCGTCGCCAGCAGAGCGCTCGCCGATACGCTGTGGGTCCATAACGACTCGGGCGATACGGCGCGGTTTTTCGCCATCGGCACCGGAGGCAATTTGCTGGGAGAATATTCGCTCTCGGGCGCGACGGCCACCGATTGGGAAGACATGGCCATTGGACCGAAGCCTGGCGGCGGCAATTATTTGTATTTGGCCGATATCGGCGACAATAGCGGCGCTCGCGCGGAAATCACAATCTATCGAGCCACCGAGCCGCTGTCGGCGGCCGGCGGTAGCATCGCGGCCGCGGAATACTCAACCTTGCAATTGCAATACCCCGGCCCGCCACGCAATGCGGAATCGTTTCTCGTGGATCCGATTACCGGCGACCTCTTTATTATCAGTAAAGGTTTGACGGCCAGCGTGTTTCGCGCGCCAGCCGGTGCGTTTGACGCCACGCAGCCCGTCGCACTGGCATTGCTCGGCAATCTTGGCTCGGCAATTTCCTTTTCAACAGCCGCCGACATCTCGCCGGACGGAGCATCCATTCTGGTCCGTGGCTATGGCACGACGGCTCGACTATTTCAGCGCAGCCCTGGCCAAAGCGTCGGAGATGCACTGCTTGCTCCGGGGGTCGCGGTCACACTGGCCGCGGAAACGCAAGGCGAAGCCATCGGCTGGGCCGCCGACGGCAAGGGATTTTATACCACGAGCGAATTCGCGGGGCTTGCTTCGCAACCGATCTATTATTATGGCGTCACTGTCGCGGAGCCAGCCGCCGCAATGCTAGGAGGCGCAGGCGTCATCGTCCTGCTGATTTTTCGTCGTCGCCGCTTTGCTTGCTCTGTGGACTTGGATTGGAAAGTATGATTGAAGGTAACTGCGACCGCATTCGGCATCGTTGCCCAGCCTACCCAAGCTGCGCCTGTCAGGAAGCGGTTGTCTTGGCGTAATTTTCCTGCTTCCTGACGGTCGCTGTTCGGTGATCTAAATCGCCATACCGCTCGACACCTGTCACTTCTCTCCCGTGCAAATCGTTCTATTTGAAGACGAACAGACAGCGCAGCTCGATCCGATCTGCGCAGCTCGACCCGCGTTCACGATGAACTGCGGCAGCTATCGGCTGCTCGATTTTGCCGCGCAACTCGGGCCAATTTACACTCTGGTGCGCCAACATTTGCAAGCGGTCGAAGCGGCCGATGCCCCCGAGCGTGTGCCCCCAGAAAAGCTGCTTGCCGCGACGGCGCTCTTTGTGAATGCCCGGCTCGTGCCATCGGTCGAATCGCTTCGCTCGCTCAAGGCGATTGCCGAGACTGCCGAGGAAGGAATTGTAAAAGTGGGAAACTGTGTCGCGGCAGCGTTCGTGCAACGCCGCAGCATCGATATCCCTCGCGAAGATCTGCCGCGGTCGATTGCCGCGCGATTGGATTCTCTCGATTTGCCGCCGCTCCATGCGCAATTGCCGCTGCTGGAATATCCGCACGAACTGCTGCGACATCATCTGAATTGCTGCCGCGACAACCTGGAATATCGGATTCAAGCGGGTGGATATCGCGAAATTCGCGACGGACTGTTTGCCGCCGACCATGTGACGATCGGCGAACATTTGGCGACGGACACTCGCGGCGGGCCAATCGTGATCGACTCGGGCGCTGCCATCGGCCCGTTTTGCTTCCTGCGCGGCCCGGTCTATCTGGGGCCAAATTCGCGGCTCAACGAGCATGCCGCAATCAAAGACAACGTCGTGCTGTCGCACACCACCAAGGCTGGCGGCGAAGTCGAAGCGTCGATCCTCGAACCTTTCACCAACAAGCAGCATCACGGCTTTCTCGGCCATAGCTATCTGGGAAGCTGGGTGAACCTCGGCGCAGGCACTTCGAACAGCGATTTGAAAAACACCTACGGCACGGTCAATGTCGAGTACCGAGGGAAAAAAACGGCGACCGGCATGCAGTTTGTCGGCATGTTGGTCGGCGACTACGCCAAAACGGCCGTAAACACCAGCATCTTCACGGGCAAGACGATTGGCGCTTGCAGCATGGCCTACGGCTTTGTGACGACCAACGTGCCAGCGTTTTGCAACTACGCCCGTTCCTTCGGCCAAGTGACCGACCTACCAGCCGAAGTGATGATCGCCACTCAAGCCCGCATGTTCGCCCGCCGAAATGTGCCCCAACGGCCATGCGACGTGCAGTTAATCCACGATCTCTACGCGCTGGCGAAGCAAGAACGACATTTGAGCGACGAGCCACTGTCGCTGTAGTCGGGAAAACCTCCACCACCCAAACACGGAGGCCCACCCAAACACGGAGACACGGTGTCGCAAGTCTAGGAGGTTTCTTCGATGTACGAGGAATTAGCGGCCAAGATCATTGACGCGGCGATGGGAGTTCATCGGCAAAATTTGGGCCAGAACTGCTGAAATCGGCATGCGAAGAGTGCCTTGGTCTTGCAACTTTCGCGACGGGGATTGAAGTTCGAGAAGCAACGGCCCTTGCCGGTCGCCGATCGGGGGATCAAAATCGACGGTTCGTTCCGCCTCGACGAGGTGGTCGAGAAATCCGTCATCGTAGAAATTAACGCGGTCGATAAAATTGTCCCTGTTCACGATGCACCGTTGCTAACCAATATGAAGCGATCTGACGTTCGGATTGGGCTGTTAATCAACTTTCACACCGCCGTTTTGAAGTAGGGAATTCGCCGGCGAATGGTCCGATTTGCTGCTCTGTGCCTCTGTGTCTCTGTGGTGAAATTGAATGAAACTTTCAGAAGCATACAACCTCGGTACGCTGACCCTCTCCTTCGAACTTTTCCCTCCCAAGACTCCCGCCGGTGAAGAGGCTCTGTGGCGGAATCTCGATGAACTGATGGCCTTCCAGCCCAGTTTTATCACCTGCACCTACGGTGCCGGCGGCAGCACGCGGCAGAAAACGCTGGAGATTGTAGCCCAAGCGCGGCAGCGCTATGGCGTGGGCGTCGCCTCGCACTTGACGTGCGTCGGAGCGACTGTCGAGCAGTTGCGCGGCTACTTGCGGGCGGCGCGGGAGCGCGGCATCGAAAACATCGTCGCCTTGCGCGGCGATCCGCCGAAAGGAGAAGCGACGTTTCAAGCCGTCGATGGCGGGCTGCGATATGCCAGCGAGCTGGTTGCCCTCATTCGCCGCGAGTTTGCCGATTTCGGCATCGCCGTCGCCGGCTATCCTGAAACGCATCAAGAAGCGCTTAGCCCGGAGGCCGACCTCCAGAACTTAAAGCGCAAGGCTGAGGCCGGCGGCGACGTCGTGATTACGCAACTCTTTTACGACAACGCCGATTTTTTCCGGTTTCGCGATCGCTGCGTGGCACTGGGAATTAGCCGGCCGATTGTGCCGGGAATCTTGCCGGTCACGAATTTTGCGCAAGTGAAGCGGATCACCGCGCTGTGCAAAGCGCGGCTGCCGGAGAAACTCGTGGATGCCTTGGAAGCCGCCGGCGACGACGAAGCGGCCCAATTCGAAGTCGGCGTCGCCCATGCCGCCGGGCAAGTGCAAGCGCTCATCGATGCCGCCGTCCCCGGCATCCACTTCTACGTCCTCAACAAATCCCCCGCCACCGCCCGAGTGCTGCAGGCAGTGCGGAGGTAAGCGATTGAAACTGAGGTGGCAGCGATTTACTGAAGCTGACCCTCGTCAATAATCCCACCGTCGTTACGCTCTCCAAGCAACCGATTGATGGCGGGTGAAATCGTCGAGTTAATTGTACGCGTCGAGCCATCGCAGAATGCAAACTGGACTATTCCCGAATGGGGCCCGCCAAAGCTGCACGACGCGTCACGATCTCGTGCATCGTTATAAATTCCGTCGTTCGGACTTGTTGTGCGGTAATTGTCGTTTCCAAAACCACTATAGAGTGTGTCATCGTCTCCATAATCGCCGCCATCCTCGTAATGCAACGAATTAAGGTACTTTTCACCGGCCAAGTAGGTGAATGAATTCCCATCCTTCACAGCCCCTTCGCTCAGTGTGCTGCGTTGGTACAAAACTCCTGTCCAAGGACTACCTTTCGCCCAGCCATTATAGGCCGGAGAGACATCGGCCTGAGCGTAGGTTGTGGGGTATTCCGCGGTAGTCGGTTCACAATGTGTGGCACCGGAATAAAGCTGCGGCACTCGAGTTGCTGGGTTTCGAATAATTTGTCCATTTTGATCGACGTCATACCGCACTCCGGCGTTCATCGCATAGTCGCCTCGGGCAACCAGCCTGTTTTGATTTTGACTATTTGCGTTAAAAACAGCTTGAGCAACTGTTTTGCTGCTGGCCAAGTCGAACGTTCTGGGGGCGCGCCGAGTTGGGCAAAGCATCAACGATTGCAGTACTCCAACCCTTCTCGCAATTGACTCGCCCAGCAAGGTTGGATCGGTGACGCCATTTCCAAGATTGTAAAGGTTCTCGGCATCCATGTAGGGCAAAATGCTGTATGCCCAGCCGCCAGGCTGATTCGATCCATTGCCACGATTTGGATCACCGGTCCAAATCGGCCCCCATCCACCGGCCGGGTATCGACGCGTCTTGGAAATGTTCAACTGAACGGCCGTACCGATTTGTTTGAGATTATTTAAGCATTGTGTTCGCCGCCCCGCCTCACGCGCGTTTTGCACGGCGGGGAGCAGCAAACTTACCAACACTCCAATGATTGCGATCACGACCAAAAGTTCGACCAAGGTAAAACCTCGACGAGCATACGGCAGCGTCAACATATTTCGCACCCTTCGCGCTCAAAGCGCAATAATGAAACGACTGTTCCGGACTGGCCCCTGACTCCAAAAAACTGACCCGAATGAGAATGCCTCTTCACCCCGGTCGGCTTGCTCGGCCGACTATGCGGCCACAGCCGGGGTCAATCACCCAATCTACCAAGTACAGCCACAGTTATGCAAACAGTTTTTAAGAAATTACAGAACAATTACGGCGTCAATGGGGAGCAGGCAATCTTCCTTCCAATCCGCCGCGACGGCGTAGAATCTTCGGCAAAGGAGTTCACCTTCCGCTCTACCCGCCAATCGGTGGATCGCTTCCGGATGGATCGCTGCCATTCGCACCATTTCTCACCCATTACTCACCACCCTGGCGCGAACAACGCGGAGAATGCCAGATGGTGCGGTGATGAGAGATTGACCGCCGGTCTGCCGTCTCCTGCTTGGTAGCCGCCGGTCACAGCTCCGCCGTCGATCTTCGACTCCGCGGTGAACAATCCAGGCATTTCACTGGGAACGCTTCGGGTCCGTTTGTCGATGCCGCGATCCACCGATCGTCGAAAAGCTCCATAACCTACTGGTATAAAACGATTTACGCCGATTTCTCGGTGGAAACCCCGCTCTGGTGGCCAATGGCCAAAACGGTTGCCGTTCCTAAAATTGAGAAAAATGCGAAAAAAGCGCGATTTTACCCCCCCACTTTTCCTTGACTCTGCATCGGCCGCACGTAGAGTGAAATGAAGGAAACATTTTGCGCTCCAGCTACTTGACGGCATGGGCGCAGGATGTTCTCGCCCTGCCAAGTTCGCTTTTCTGTTCGGATGCGTGAACCGGGCAAAAACGCTGTTATGAAGCGGCGCTTGAGTGAACTTTTTGGCAGTTGTGCGAAACCATGAAGGAAGTCTGTCATGTTGGTCCTTTCCCGCAAGAAGAACGAAAGTATTGTCATCAACAATGACATTACGATCGTCGTCGTCGAAATTCGGGGGGATAAGGTTCGCCTCGGCGTGGAAGCGCCGAAGGAAGTGCCCGTTCACCGCCGCGAAGTCTACGACGCCATTCGTCGCAACGACGCCTCTTCGACCCCTCGCAATCCTTCGGATAGCGATGCCGAATCGGCCAGTAGCGCCGGCAGCCAGTAGTCGCATTTCTAGCCCGTCGTCCGCTGCCAGCACGTTTTCTTACCGATCAATTTCAATCCCACCGGACGCTGTGCGGCCAGTGGGATTTTTTTTCGCGCGACAGACAAACCGAGGCCGAGAGACCGCGACGCAATGGGCAGGTAGTCCGATATGCTCGCCAGGAACGTAGTGGAGTCGCGGTTTGCGGGCATATTCGCATCGCCCCTGCAAACACGGCAGGTTTTCAGGTGGTACTGGCGAATTTTATCGTTCATGCGTTGACCGAAACTGCCCAGTTTACGCATTTCTACGCGAGTTTTTCCCGAACAACCCTCAATTCCGGCAAAGTTTGCCAGAGTTATTCAACTGGCCCGATCGGCATGTCCGATACTACCGTCACACGCTATTCGCGCGGACTTTTCCATCCGTGGAAAAAGCGCGCAGGCATTTTGTCGCTTTCAGGTGAATGCAAACCATGCTGCGTCATCGAATTCAGTCACTTTTTGTCGTCGCGGTCGTCTTGTCGAGCGGCGTTGCGCTGGGCCAAGAGATGAAAGGCCCCATCGGCCCGTTCAAGCCGAGCAGCGTTCGCTACGACCTCGACCTCTTTGCGCCCCCCGACCTGAGCACCTACGGCAATTGGCCGCGGCCAAACGAGGGCTTTTTCTTCCAGTACGACCGACTGTACTGGTCGATTCAGCAGCCGTCGCGAACCGAGATCGGCGTGCCGGGGGGGCAGGCCCAGGGTCTGATCAACGGCGTGATTCAATTCGATCCGACGAATCAACCGGTCGGCCAGATTCTGAGCGACTACTCGAATAGTTTAGACACCGGTTTCCTGCGGGCCGATCAGACGTGGGGCAACCGCTTTGAACTGGGCTGGATGGAAGACAACAAAGGCTGGTTCGTCAGCATCTTCAATCTTCAAGATCAGGATCAGACGAATGTCTTTGGCGAGTCTGCCGCCGTTCTTCTTGATCAAGATCAGATTCCAAACGGAAACCCGCTTGGCGGCTTATTTATTGTGTTCAACGATCCGCAAAACCGTCTGTTGGGTTTCGTCGACACGAATCGCGACGGCTTCGATGACGACCTAAACATTAATGGTCCGATTTCAGTGACCAATCGCGTCCCGAGTGTCTTTGGCCGGCCAAATCAATTTGCGGGAGAGGACGGCCCGTTCAATCTCGACACCGATAACGACGGTGTTCCAGACGCCTATGCCGGCTTCCCCGACTTTGGCGACATGGTCTGGCTTGTCCCCTCGTTCAACCAGATTACTGTCAGGAATTCGACGAGTATGGCTGGAGTGGAACTCAGCCGCAGTTGGAGGTACGACGTTGCCCATCGCGGCGGAGTGTGGGAAGCCTTCTTCGGCGTGCGCTGGTTGTTGTATCGCGACCGCTTTAACGTGGTTGCGATCAACGACGATCCGAACGTCCTTGATGGCTCCGAGCCGGTCGCGCTGCCGGGAACGAGCTACTGGAACTCATCGATCGACAACAACATGTTTGGCCCGCAAATCGGCTTCCGCTATAAACAATCGGCGGGGCGATTTTCTGTCGGCGTTGAAGGACGGTTCTTGGCGGCGGCGAATTTCCAGTCGATTCACCTCGATGGTGAACTCGCCTCGGGACTATTGCAAATCCCCGATCAGCCGG
>JADZDJ010000243.1 GCA_020851115.1 Pirellulales bacterium | reverse complement strand
GGTTTTTGGGCTGATGTTAGGGCGTGGGATTTGGCCTTTGGAACTTCGGCACAGTAACGAGAAGCCAAACGCTAACGTCTGTCGGTCGCTTTGAGCCGCAGCTAGCGGGATGGATCCGCGCAAAACATGAGCTTTCGACCATTCTTTTGTCCTGCCATGCCTCAGAAAATCCATTCATCCAATCACCGATCCTGTCCCAAAACACCCACAAATTCTGGCGAAGACCCAATTTTTTGAAAATCGCATCGTGACGCCAACAGCCAATCCTGCCGAGAGGTATCGGCACTCTCGGCGACCTTTGCTTTCTGCGGTGAGAGTTCGTATGCTTTTCCTCGTTCGCTTGCCGTTGGGGCGGCTCAGATAAAGTCGCACGTCATTCATCGCGATGGAGAGAACATCTCACGGTGAGAGGCAACGTGGGGCAAGACACTCAACCCCGATTCGACATGCAGCGTCAATTGCTCCATTGCTCAGCCGTCTTCGCAATCCTTGTGACCGCACCGCGGGCCAACGCCGCTGAAACCGACCGGGCCGCAGCTACGCCACGGCCAAGAGTTGTCGTCACACCCCAGGCCCTACAAATTCATCGCGAGGGATTGTTGATTGACGGCCACAACGATTTGCTGTATCGGCTTCGCCAACTCGGTCAATCGTCGTTCGACACGTTCGACATCGCCCAGCGACAACAGCAGACGCACACCGACATTCCGCGGCTGCGAGAAGGGGGTGTCGGAGCGCAGTTTTGGTCGGTCTATGTCAGCAATGATACCGCCTACGACGGCACTGCGCTTACAAGCACGCTCGACCAAATCGAACTGGTGAAGAACATGATCGAGCACTATCCCAATGTGTTCGAACTGGCTCTCACGGCGGACGACATCGAGCGCATTCATCAAGCGGGAAAAATCGCTTCGATGATCGGCGTCGAAGGGGGCTACTCCATCGAGAATTCCTTGGAGAACTTGCGGCGTTTGTATGGCCTGGGCGCACGATATATGACGCTTACCCATGTCGATAATCTCGATTGGGCCGACTCGGCGACCGATTCGCCGCAGCACGGCGGTCTGACGGAGTTTGGCGAAGAGGTGGTGCGCGAAATGAACCGGCTGGGAATGCTCGTTGATCTATCGCATGTCTCGTCCGACACGATGAAAGACGCCCTGCGAGTGGCCACAGCGCCGGTGATCTTTTCGCATTCATCGGCCCGTGCTATGGCGGATCATCCGCGCAACGTGCCCAACGACGTGCTGAAGCTGCTGGCTAGAAACGGCGGCGTGGCAATGGTGAATTTTTACTCCGGATTTGTGGTTCCCGCAGCGGCCGAATTGCGCGCCGAACGCGACGCCGAGCGGCGAAGGTTGCAATCGCAATTCGGCGAAGATCCAAGTGCAAAGCAGAAGATCGCACAAGAGTTAAAACGTTGGGGCATGCAACATCCCACGCCGCCGGGGACGATTCATGACGTGGTCGACCACATCGACCACATGGTTGAAGTCGCCGGCATCGACCACGTCGGCCTTGGCTCCGACTTCGACGGCGTCGAAAAATTGCCCGATCAATTGCCCGATGTATCCGCCTACCCGCTGATCACGCAAGCACTGCTCAACCGCGGCTACTCCCAAGAGCAGATTCACAAGATCATGGGGCAAAACCTACTGCGAGCGATGCGCGAAGCAGAACGGGCGGCAACAAAAGCCAACGGACGATGCGCGCGATTGCCGTGAACGATCTCCTCCGCGAAATACCAGGAGAGTATCGAGGGGGCAACGCAGGAGCTAAAGGACACTCATGCCGACTTTGCTTTGGGGTATTGATGTTTTCCACGCTTGTTGCGGCATCACAGGCTGGCATCGACTTTGTTCATCCGTGGTTCCAGATTCTGGCAACCGTGGTTGCGGGTCAAATTGTCGTACAGGTCTTGAGTCGATCGGAGCCACATGGTGCACTTCGGCCTATTGAACATCAACAAGCCTGCCGGCGAGACTTCACGATGGGTCGTCGATCGCGTGCAGCGGCTGGTGAAGCCGGCGAAGGCGGGGCATGCAGGAACGCTCGATCCCCTGGCAACCGGGGTGTTGGTGGTGTGTGTTGGGCAAGCGACGCGGCTGATCGACTACGTACAGCGGATGCGGAAGCGGTATCGGGCGGAGTTTTTGTTCGGAAGGACAAGTGCGACGGAAGATGTCGAAGGAGAGGTTGTCGAGTTGGTTGACCCACCGGTTCCGGCACGGGTCGAGTTGGAAGCGGAGGTGGGGAAATTCATCGGCGAGATTTTACAACGGCCGCCAGCGTTTTCGGCACTGAAAGTTGGCGGGCGACGGGCGTACGATTTGGCCCGTAAAGGACAGCCGGTTGATTTAGAGCCGCGGCCGGTGACGATTGATTGGCTGAAAGTCGTCGAGTATGAATATCCGCGATTGGTACTGGACATCGAATGCAGTGGTGGAACGTATGTGCGGTCGTTGGGGCGCGATTTGGCGGAGTCGCTGGGGACGGGGGCGGTGATGTCGGCGTTGGTGCGCATGGCGATTGGCGGGTTTCGAGTCGAGGAATCGATCGACGCCGAAACGCTGACGCGCGAGACGGTGGGTTCGCGGCTGCTCTCGCCGCTGTTGGCATTGGGCGAGTTGCCGCGGATTCAATTAAATGCAACAGAACTCAAACGGACGGGTCAGGGGCAGTTTATTGAGCGGCCGGACGCGACAGCGATGGAATTTGCGGCGATCGACGAAGTCGGCAATTTAGTGGCGATCCTTCAGCGACGGCTCGACGGGAAATTGGGGGCGGTGAAGAATTTTCGCGAAGGCTAATTCGCTCTTTCTCGTGTTGATTAAATCCAAGACACCCGCCGCCGGTGCAAACTGCTTGACCAAACCACCAGAATGAACTACCTTGGATGCCGGTACACCTTGGATGCCAGTCCCATCGAGGCATTTTCCGCAGCTCGATGGCGCATGCACAATCCTCCGCGGGCAAAGGATAGGAACCCAATCCATGATGCAACAGTTTTTTCGCCGGTCTGGTGGCGTCGCCATTCGAACAGAAGTTTTGCGGGCCGGCCTGAACGCAGGCAAATCTTCGGTCGTCAAGCGGCATTGCGCGTCTCGATCGGCCGCGCTTGCCGTAGCGCTGGTCTGGGCAACGGTCGCGCGGGCCGACATCTACCAGTGGGAATACGTCAATCCAGGCGACCCAATGGAGGGGAAGCAGCCCAGCGCGACGCTGTGTCCCGGTGGATCGGGCGTCGATGCGACTCCCTACGCCAATCTCAGCAATCGCGATCTGACGATGGCTTATTTCATTGGCAAGGACTTGCAATCGGCGTATTTTCTCTCATCCAATCTCACGGATGCCGACCTCAGCCAAGCGAACCTCACGAATGCGGTCTTCGAATCTGCCACGCTGACCATTGCCGACTTCACCGGCGCTCAGGTGCAAGGGGCTCGTTTTAAGGGCACAACTGCCCAAGGTTTTACCGCGGCGCAGCTCTACTCGACCGCCAGCTACCAGGCCCACGATCTGACGGGGATC